>NZ_BAAGQZ010000005.1:0-81436 GCF_054783215.1 Rhodococcus aerolatus
CACAAAACATAAATTTGGCACTGACATTCATCGACACACTGTTGAGTTCTCAAAGAACACACCCACACCCCAGAACCCAGTCCCAAGAACCAGATCCCGCAAGCGGGGCAACCACTCTAACCTACACACCCGACCGTACCGGGGCAAACCCCGGTCTGGCTGGACGTCCCAGCTGACTGCGGTCCGAGGACCCGGTCGAGCTGGAGGGCGCCGACGTCGGTGGTCGAGATCCGGCTGGCTGGTCTTGACTGCCTGGCCCGTCTCGCGCTCTGCCGTGCGGCGCAAGAAGAAAGTTACCCGGGCGGGGAGCACGCGTCAAATCCCCTGGACACCGACGCGGGCAGCCCGGGCAGCGCGGGAGAAGGTGCTGGTCACCGTGGTGGGCGCCCCTCCCCGCGAGCTCGACCCTGCCCCTCCGGACCCCCCACGTCCAGACCTGGGCCGGGGTGACCTGCGTCACCCCGGCCGGTCTCAGGACGTCTGCGCCGCCAGGACCACGTCGACGATCTCGTCCATGATCTGGGTCATCGAGTAGTCCTTGGGCGTGAACACCCGGGCCACGCCGGCGCTGCGCAGGGTCGCGGCGTCCTCCGGCGGGATGATCCCGCCGACGATCACCGGCACGTCCCCGGCTCCGGCCTCGGCCAGCCCCCGCACCACGGCGGGCACCACCTCCAGGTGCGAGCCCGACAGCACCGAGAGCCCCACGACGTGGACGCCCTCCTGCACCGCGGCCGCGACGATCTGCGCCGGGGTGAGCCGGATCCCCTGGTAGACCACCTCGAACCCGCAGTCCCGGGCGCGCACGGCGATCTGCTCGGCCCCGTTGGAGTGCCCGTCGAGGCCCGGCTTGCCCACCAGCAGCCGCAGCCGCTCCCCGAGCTGCTCCCCGGCCTCGGCCACCCGGGTGCGGACGCGGGCGATCTCGGCCCCCGCCTCCCCCACGGCCGCGGCGGAGGAGACGCCGGTGGGGGCGCGGTACTCGCCGAACACCTCCCGCAGCGCGCCCGCCCACTCCCCCGTGGTCACCCCGGCGCGCGCGCACACCACGCTGGCCTCGACGAGGTTCTGCTCGGTCTTGGCGGCGTCCTTCAGCCCGCGCAGCGCGCCGTCGACCTCCTGGGCGTCGCGCCCGGCCCGCCACTCCTGCACGGCGACGATCGCGGCGGCCTCCACCTGGGGGTCCACCACCTCGATCGCGCCCGCCCCCTCGACCTGCAGGGGGCTGGGCTCGGTCCCGTCGAAGCGGTTCACCCCCACGACGACATCGTCCCCGGACTCCATCCGGCGGCGGCGCTCCGCGAGCGAGGCCACCAGCTCGGACTTCATGTAGCCCTGCTCGACGGCGGCGACCGCGCCCCCCATGGCCTGGACCTTGTCGATCTCCTCCCGGGCGCCGTCCACGATCTCCTTGACGGCGGCCTCGACGACGTGGCTGCCGGCGAAGAGGTCCTCGTACTCGAGCAGGTCGGTCTCGAACGCCAGCACCTGCTGCATCCGCAGTGCCCACTGCTGGTCCCACGGCCGGGGCAGGCCCAGCGCCTCGTTCCACGCGGGCAGCTGCACCGCGCGGGCGCGCGCGTCCCGCGACAGCGTGACGGCCAGCATCTCGAGCACGATGCGCTGCACGTTGTTCTCGGGCTGGGCCTCGGTGAGCCCGAGCGAGTTCACCTGCACCCCGTAGCGGAAGCGCCGCTGCTTGGCGTCGGTCACCCCGTAGCGCTGCTCCACCAGCTCGGTCCACAGCTGGCCGAAGGCGCGCATCTTGCACATCTCCTCGACGAAGCGCAGGCCCGCGTTGACGAAGAACGAGATGCGGCCGACGACCTCGCCGAACCGCTCCTCCGGCACCTGGCCCGAGTCCCGCACGGAGTCGAGCACCGCGATCGCCGTGCACAGCGCGTACGCGACCTCCTGCACGGGCGTGGCCCCGGCCTCCTGCAGGTGGTAGCTGCAGATGTTGATCGGGTTCCACTTGGGGATGGTCGTGACCGTGTAGGCGACCATGTCGGTGATCAGCCGCAGGCTGGGCGCGGGGGGGAAGACGTAGGTCCCGCGGGACAGGTACTCCTTGATGATGTCGTTCTGGGTGGTGCCGGCCAGGGTCGCCAGCACGCTCTCCCGGTCCAGGCCCGCCGCCTCGGCCTGCTCCTCGGCCACCACCTGGTACAGCGCCAGCAGCCACATCGCCGGAGCGTTGATGGTCATGGACGTGTTCGCCTCGTCCAGCGGGATGTCGGCGAAGAGCGCGCGCATGTCCCCGAGGTGGGTGACGGGCACGCCGACCTTGCCCACCTCGCCCCGGGCCAGCTCGTCGTCGGGGTCGTACCCGGTCTGGGTGGGCAGGTCGAACGCCACCGACAGGCCTGTCTGGCCCTTGGCGAGGTTGCGCCGGTAGAGGGCGTTGGACGCCGCCGCGGACGAGTGGCCCGCGTAGGTTCGCATCACCCAGGGGCGGTCGCGTCCACGGTCGCTGGGAAAAGGCACGTCAACCTCCGCGAGATCCGCGCTGCGTCACCGATGACGAGCGTGAACGCAGCGTAGGGGACGGCGCTGCGGGGGTCTCCCGGGTGTGGTCCGGGCCTCACGACGGTCCCCGGCGCTCGGGGGCGGGGCCGAGTTGTCCCCTCTGGGGCGTCGGCGCACGATGTCCGGCGTGACGCTCCCCGGTCTCTACGGGCCGACCCTGGCCCTGCTCGCCGTGGTGCTGCTCGGCGTGCTGCTGTGGTGGACCTTCGGCGACTCGCGGACCATGCCCGCGCCCAACCACCGCAGCGGGCACGGCTACGGCCTGCTGGTCGAGGTGGGCCGCGTGCCCACGGCGGTGGCCGCGGCCGAGCTGCGGGCCCGCCTGGCCGGGGCGGGGGTCAAGGCCACCGTCTCCCCCGCGGGCGAGGGCGGCCACGCCGTCCTGGTGTTCCCCGCCGACGAGGCCGACGCCCGCACCGTGCTCGCCCGCGGCGCCACCGGCTGACCCCTGCCGCTGCCGCCCGTCGGGGGCCTGTGGCCGGTCAGTCCCCGGCCGGCACCCGCACCACGTCCGCGCCGAGGCGGGCCAGGTTCTCCACGAAGTGCGGGTAGCCGCGGTCGACGTGGAAGACGTCCCACACCTCGGTGGTGCCCTCGGCGCACAGCGCGGCCAGCACGAGGCCGGCGCCGGCGCGGATGTCCGAGGCCCACACGGGGGCGCTGGAGAGCCGGGGCACGCCGCGCACCACGGCGTGGTGGCCGTCGGTGCGGGCGTCGGCGCCCAGGCGCACCATCTCCTCGACGAACCGGAACCGGCCCTCGAACACGTTCTCGGTGATCATCGAGGTCCCGTCGGAGATCGCGGCCAGCCCGATCGCCATCGGCTGCAGGTCGGTGGGGAACCCCGGGAAGGGCAGCGTCACGAAGTCGACCGCCGTCGGCCGCTCGGGCTGCACCACCCGGAAGCCCAGCGGCTCGCGGGTGACGGTGGCCCCGGCGCTGCGCAGCTTCTCCAGCACCAGGTTGAGGTGGGCGGGGTCCACTCCCGTCACCCGGACGTCGCCGCAGGTCATCGCGGCCGCGACACCCCAGGTGGCCCCGACGATCCGGTCGCCGATGACGCGGTGCGTCGCCGGCTGCAGGCTCGTCACGCCCTCCACGGTCAGCGTCGAGGTGCCTGCCCCGGAGATCCGCGCGCCCATCTGCTGCAGCATCACCACCAGGTCGACGATGTCGGGCTCGCGGGCGGCGTTGTCGATGGTCGTGGTGCCGTCGGCGAGGACGGCCGCCATGAGGATGTTCTCGGTGGCCCCCACCGACGGGAAGTCCAGCCACACCTCGGCGCCGTGCAGGCCCTCGGCGTCGGCCACCACGCAGCCGTGCTCGATGGCGCTGGTCGCGCCGAGCTGGCGCAGCCCGGCCTGGTGCATGTCCAGCGGCCGCGAGCCGATGGCGTCCCCGCCGGGCAGTGCGACGACGGCGCGGCGGCACCGGGCCACCAGCGGCCCCAGCACGCACACCGACGCGCGCAGGGCCCCCATGGCGGGGAAGTCCGCGCGGTGGTGCGGCTGCGCGGGGGTGGTGATGCGGGCGACGTCGCCCTCGAGCTCGACGTCGCAGCCCAGGCCCCGCAGCACCTCCGCCATGAGGGGGACGTCGAGGATCTCGGGGCAGTTGGTGATGGTCGTGGTGCCCTCGGCCAGCAGCGCGGCCGCCATGAGCTTGAGGACGCTGTTCTTGGCCCCGCCGACGGCCACCTCGCCCACCAGGCGCCCGCCGCCGGTGACCCGGAAGTGCTCGTTCACGACTCCCGAGCCTAGTGCCGCCGGGGCCGCTCCCCCGACGGCGGTAGCGTCGCCCCATGGCCGTGCACCTGACCCGCATCTACACCCGGACCGGCGACGACGGGACCACGGGGCTGAGCGACTTCTCCCGGGTCTCCAAGACCGACCCCCGGCTCGTCGCCTACGCCGACTGCGACGAGGCCAACGCGGCCATCGGGGTGGTGCTGTCGGTGGGCCGGCCCGCCGAGGAGGTCGTGACGATCCTGCGGCGGGTGCAGAACGACCTGTTCGACGCGGGCGCCGACCTGGCCACGCCGGTGGTCGAGGACCCGCCGTACCCGCCGCTGCGGGTGACCGAGGACTACGTCACCCGGCTCGAGGGCTGGTGCGACGAGCTCAACGAGCGCCTGGAGCCGCTGACCTCGTTCATCCTGCCCGGGGGCACCCCGGCCGCCGCGCTGCTGCACGTGGCCCGCACCGTCGTGCGGCGCGCGGAGCGCAGCGCGTGGGCGCAGCTGGCCGCCTCCCCGGAGGACACCAACCCCGTCCCGGCCACCTACCTCAACCGGCTCTCGGACCTGCTGTTCATCCTCGGCCGGCTCGCGAACCCGGACGGCGACGTGCTGTGGAAGCCCGGCGGGGAGCGCTGAGGACCGGCCCGGTCAGCGCCGCCGGGTCCCCGGTCGGCCGCGGTCGCGCCGGCTCGGCGGGCTGGACTCGACCCAGGCGAGGAACGCCGTCAGGGAGCCGCCGGCCAGCGCGAGCTCGACCTCGCCGCGGCCGTCGTCGAGCAGCAGAACGGTCCAGCCCGGCGGCACCGTCTCCCGCTCCGCCGGCCGGGCGCGGCGGCGGTCGGCGACGGTGAGCCGCCGCCGCGCCACCCGCCGGTCGGGGCCCAGCCGCACGCTGGAGACGCGGTAGAACTCGAGCGCCTCCTCGTCGTAGCGGAGCACGCCGTGCCGCCAGCCCCGGCCCTCGGGGGCGGGCAGGCCGCGCAGCACCACCATCGAGCCGCCGCGGCGGAGCAGCTGCACGCGCCGCAGCACGAGCAGCGCGCCGAGGACCACCACGACGACCAGCAGCACCTCCGCCACCTGCAGCAGCACCGACCTGCGCGCCTGCCTCTCTCTCCCCGGCCGAGGCCGAGCGCGTCAGGCGCGCTCGGCCGCCTTGATCCGCCCCTTGGCGCGGGCGGACGCCACCGCGTCGTCCCCCGCCTCGTCGAGCTCGCGGCGGGCGCCGTCGGCGTCCACGTCCTCGGCGAAGTCCGCCGACTCGGCGAGCACCGACACCGTCCCCGCCGTCACGGAGAGGAACCCGCCGTGCACCGCGGCGACGACCCGGTCGCCCTCGGTGGGGGTGACGATGACGATGCCGCCCTCGACGAGCTGGCCCAGCACCGGCTCGTGGCCGGGCAGGATGCCGATCTCGCCCTCGGTGGTCTGCGCGAGCACCGACGTCGCGGTGCCCGACCAGAGCCGGCGCTCCACGGCGACGAGCTGCACGTCCATCTCCGCCACGGCTCAGCTCTCCGAGATGCGCTTGGCGTTCGCCTCGACGTCGTCGAGCCCGCCGGTGGAGAAGAACGCCTGCTCGGGCAGGTGGTCGTACTCGCCCTTGGTCACCTTGTCGAACGCCTCGACGGTGTCCTTGAGCGGGACGTAGGAGCCCTCCTGGCCGGTGAACTGCTGGGCCACGAAGAAGTTCTGGCCCAGGTAGCGCTCCAGGCGGCGGGCCCGGCCGACGAGGACCTTGTCCTCCTCGGAGAGCTCGTCCATCCCGAGGATCGCGATGATGTCCTGCAGCTCCTTGTAGCGCTGCAGGATCCGGATGACCTCCTGGGCGACCCGGTAGTGGTCGTCACCGACGACGGCCGGGTCGAGGATGCGCGACGTCGACGTCAGCGGGTCGACCGCCGGGTAGATGCCCTTCTGGGTGATGGCCCGGGAGAGCTCGGTGGTCGCGTCGAGGTGGGCGAAGGTGGTCGCCGGCGCCGGGTCGGTGTAGTCGTCGGCGGGCACGTAGATGGCCTGCAGCGAGGTGATGGACCGGCCCCGGGTGGAGGTGATGCGCTCCTGCAGCTCGCCCATCTCGTCGGCCAGCGTCGGCTGGTAGCCCACGGCGGAGGGCATGCGGCCCAGCAGGGTCGACACCTCCTGGCCGGCCTGGGTGAACCGGAAGATGTTGTCGATGAAGAGCAGGACGTCCTGCTCCTTCACGTCGCGGAAGTACTCGGCCATGGTCAGGGCCGAGAGCGCGACGCGCATGCGCGTGCCGGGCGGCTCGTCCATCTGGCCGAACACCAGCGCGGTCTGCTCGATGACGCCGGACTCGGTCATCTCCTCGATGAGGTCGTTGCCCTCACGGGTGCGCTCGCCGACCCCGGCGAACACCGACACGCCACCGAACTCCTGGGCGACCCGGCGGATCATCTCCTGGATGAGCACGGTCTTGCCCACGCCCGCGCCGCCGAACAGGCCGATCTTGCCGCCCTGCACGTAGGGGGTCAGCAGGTCGATGACCTTGATGCCGGTCTCGAGGATCTCGGTCTTGCCCTCGAGCTGGTCGAAGGCCGGGGGCTTGCGGTGGATGCCCCACTGCTCGCCGTCGCGGCCGGTGCCCGGCGCGTCGAGGCAGTCGCCCAGGGCGTTGAAGACGTGGCCCTTGACGACGTCGCCGACCGGCACCGAGATCGGCTTGCCGGTGTCGGTGACCTCGATGCCCCGGGTCAGGCCGTCGGTGGGCTGCATCGAGATCGCGCGCACCAGGTTGTCCCCCAGGTGCTGGGCGACCTCGAGGGTCAGCGTCTTGGCGACCTGCTCCAGCGCCACCTCGGCGTGCAGCGCGTTGAACAGGTCGGGGATGTGGCCCCGGGGGAACTCGACGTCGACGACGGGGCCGACGACGCGGACGATCCGACCGGCGCCGTCGGAGTCCGAGCTCTGCTCGGGGGCGGAAGTGGTTGCTGCAGTCATGTGCGTGGTCCCTCGTGTTGTCTCAGGTGAGCTGTCTAGTCGACGTCCGCGCCGGCTGACAGCGCGTTCGCGCCACCGACGATCTCGCTGATCTCCTGGGTGATCTGGGCCTGCCGAGCCTGGTTCGCCTGCCTGCTCAGCGTCTTCACCAGCTCGTTCGCGTTGTCCGTCGCCGCCTTCATGGCCGTGCGCCGGGCCGCAGACTCCGAGGCCGCCGACTCGAGCAGCGCCGCGTAGATCCGCGTGCCCACGTACTTCGGCAGCAGCGCCGCGAGCAGCTGCTCGGGCTCGGGCTCGAACTCGTAGTTGGGCGTGGGCCCCTCGGAGCGCTTGCCCGAGGACTCGTGCCCGGACTCGCGCCCGGACTCCTGCCCCGAGCCGGACGAGGACCGCTCGCCGCCGTCGCCGTCGCCGTCGTCCCCGTCGTAGTCGGCACCGCCGGCGCGGCCCACGAGCTCGACGTCGTCCGGGGTGGCCTCGCCGTCGTCGTCGTAGGCGACCTCGAGCGGCGCCACGCGACGCGCCATCGGCGTCTGGGTGAGCATCGACTCGAACTTGGTGTAGACGACGTGGATCTCGTCGACGCCCGCCGAGGAGACCTCGACCTCCTCGGCCCCGTCGGGTGCGTCGGCGCTCGACGGGCCCGACTCGGTCATCGCCGAGCGCAGGTTCGGCGAGTGCTCCACCGAGGTGCCCGCGAAGTCCACCATCATCACCGGCTGCTCCGCGCCGGCGAGGAACGAGGCGACCATCCGCTCGCTGGCCTGCGCCGCGTCGTCGTAACCCGGCTGCTGGGAGAACCCGGTCCACGAGGCCTCGACCTCGCGGCCACGGAAGCCGTAGTAGGAGACGCCCTTCTGGCCGAGCACGTAGAGCACCGGCTCCTTGCCCTGGTCGCGCAGCAGCTGCTGCAGCTCCTCGGCCGTGCGGAGCACGTTGGCGTTGTACGCCCCGCACATCCCCCGGTCGCTGGTGACCACCAGGACGGCGGCCCGCGTCGGGTTCTCCCGCTCGGTGAGCAGCGGGTGGTCGAGGTTGGACGACGCGCTGGCCAGGGCGGTCAGCACGCGGGTGATCTCCTCCGCGTACGGCTTGGACTCCTCCACCCGGGCCTGCGCCCGGGTGATGCGGGAGGTGGCGATGAGCTCCTGCGCCTTGGTGATCTTCTTGGTCGAGTTGACCGAGCGGATCCGCTGGCGGAGCTCGCGCAGCTGTGCGGGCATGTCAGGCGGTCACTTCCCCGACTTCTTGTTGACGGTGACCTTCTCGTTCTCCTCGTCCTCGGCGTCCATGGCCTCGGACTTCTTCTCCCGGACCACCGAGCTGCCGTCGGAGGCCTCGAAGTTCTCCTTGAACGCGTCGGTGGCGTCGACCAGGCGCTGGCCGTTCTCGTCCGACAGCGCCTTGGACTCGCGGATCTCGCCCAGGATGCCCTCGTTGTTGCGGCGCAGGTCCTCCAGCAGCTCGGTCTCGAAGCGGCGCACGTCGGAGACCGGCACGGAGTCGAAGTGGCCCTCGCTGCCGAGGTAGATGACCGCGATCTGCTCCTCCACGGGCACCGGGGAGTACTGGCCCTGCTTGAGCAGCTCCACGAGCCGGGCACCGCGGTCGAGCTGCGCCTTGGACGTGGCGTCGAGGTCGGAGGCGAAGGCCGAGAACGCCTCCAGCTCGCGGTACTGCGCCAGGTCGAGGCGCAGCGACCCCGAGACCTTCTTCATGCCCTTGATCTGGGCCGAGCCACCCACGCGGGAGACCGAGATGCCGACGTTGAGCGCCGGCCGCACGCCCTGGTTGAACAGGTCGGACTCCAGGAAGCACTGGCCGTCGGTGATGGAGATGACGTTGGTCGGGATGTAGGCCGAGACGTCGTTGGCCTTGGTCTCGATGATCGGCAGACCCGTCATCGAGCCGGCGCCGAGCTCGTCGGACAGCTTGGCGCAGCGCTCGAGCAGGCGGGAGTGCAAGTAGAAGACGTCGCCGGGGAACGCCTCGCGGCCCGGCGGGCGGCGCAGCAGCAGCGAGATCGTGCGGTAGGCCTCGGCCTGCTTGGTGAGGTCGTCGAACACGATGAGGACGTGCTTGCCCTGGTACATCCAGTGCTGGCCGATGGCCGAGCCGGAGTACGGAGCGAGCCACTTGAAGCCGGCCGAGTCCGAGGCGGGGGCCGCGACGATGGTGGTGAACTCCATCGCGCCCGCGTCCTCGAGGGCCGCCTTGACGCCCGCGATGGTGGAGCCCTTCTGGCCCACGGCGACGTAGATGCAGCGCACCTGCTGCTCCGGGTCGCCGGTGTCCCAGGCGTTCTTCTGGTTGATGATCGCGTCGACGCAGACCGCGGTCTTGCCGGTCTTGCGGTCGCCGATGACGAGCTGGCGCTGGCCGCGGCCGATCGGGGTCATGGCGTCGATGGCCTTGATGCCCGTCTGCAGCGGCTGCTTGACCGGCTGGCGCTCGAGCACCGAGGCTGCCTGCAGCTCGAGGACGCGCTGCTCCTCGGCGTCGATGTCGCCGAGGCCGTCGATGGGCTGGCCGAGGGGGTTGACCACGCGGCCGAGGAAGCCGTCGCCGACCGGGACGGAGAGCACGTTGCCGGTGCGCCGGACCTCCTGGCCCTCCTCGATGTCCTCGTAGTTGCCGAGGACGACGGCGCCGATCTCGCGCGCGTCGAGGTTGAGGGCCACGCCGAGCACGCCGCCGGGGAACTCCAGCAGCTCGTTGCTCATGGCGCTGGGCAGGCCGGACACGTGGGCGATGCCGTCGCTGGTGTCCGTGACCAGGCCGACCTCCTCGCGGGAGGCCTCCGGGGCGTAGTTCTCGGTGTAGCTGTCGATTGCGCTACGGATCTCGTCGGAGGAGATCGTCAGCTCCGCCATGGTGTCCTGCTCTCCGTCGGGTCGGTCTCGGTTCGGGTTGTCTGGTGGGGCCGCGCCGCGGGGACGGGCCGGGGTGGCGCGTCAGCGGCCGCCGAGGCGCGTCCGCAGTGCCGCGAGCCGGCCCGCGGTGCTGCCGTCGATGACCTCGTCGCCCACCTGCACGACGAGGCCGCCGGTGATGTCCGGGTCCACCTCCACGTGCACGGTGACGTCGCGGCCGTAGATGCGCGACAGGCTGGTGGTCAGCCGGTCGGACTGCTGCTCGCTCAGCGGGACCGCCGTGCGGACCCGGGCCACGGACTGCTCGCGCTGCCGCGCGGCGAGCCGGGACAGCCGGTCGAGCGCGTCGGCGGGCTCCCCCGTCAGGCGGACCACGGCCTGGTCGACCAGCAGGCGGGTCGCGTCGGCCACCTTGCCGTCGACGAGCCCGGCCACCAGCGAGAGCTTGCCCTCGGCGGTCGCGGTGCGGTCGGCCAGCGCCCGCTCCAGGGCGGCGGAGGACGCCACGATGCGGCCGAGCCGGAACAGCTCGTCCTCGACGGCGTCGAGCTCACCGCGCTGCTCGGCGGCCCGCAGGACCGCCTCCTGGCCGAGGAGCTCGAGGGAGTCGACGAGGTCGCGCGCGGAGGACCAGCGCTGGGACGCGGCCTCGCGCACCACGGCGAGCGCCGCGTCGGAGACCTTGCCGTCGAGCAGCCGCTCGGCCAGGCCGCTGCGCGACGCGGGGTCGGTGGCCGGGTCGGCGAGCGTGCGGCGCAGCGCCCGCTCCCGGTCCAGCACCCCGACCACGGCGAACAGGTCCGAGCCGGTGCGGGTCAGCGCGTCGGCGTCGGACGTGCCCGACCCGACGCGGTCGCGCACGACTGCGAGGGCCTCACGACTGGCGGCGTCCACGGCTGCTCACTCCCCCCGCGTCCGGCCGGAGCCGGACATCGCGTCGAGCTCGTCGAGGAAGCGGTCCACGGTCGCGGACCGCGCGGTGTCGTCGGCCAGCCGCTCGCCGACCACGCGCTCGGCGAGGTCCACCGCGGTGCGGCCGAGGTCGCCGCGCAGCTCGGCCACGATCTGGGCGCGCTGGGCGGTGAGCTGGCTCTGCCCCGCGGCCACGATCCGACGGCTCTCCTCCTGGGCCTGCTCCCGCATCTCCTCGATGATGAGCTGGCCCTGCGCCCGGGCGTCGTCGCGGATGCGCGCGGCCTCGCCGCGCGCCTCCGCCAGCTGGGCGTTGTACCGGTCGAGGGCCGCCCGGGCCTCGCGCTGGGCCTGCTCGGCCCGCTCGATCCCGCCCTCGATCTTCTCGCTGCGCTCGGCCAGCGTCCGCTGCACGCGCGGCAGCAGGTACTTCCAGAAGAAGAACGCGATCAGCACGAGGCTGACCGTGGACCAGATCAGGTCGTAGGACGCGGGGATGAGCGGGTTCTCGCCTCCCTCGGCGGCGAGGACCAGGGTCCCGTCAGTCATGTCGTCGGCCTCGTCCGGATCAGGCGAACAGGAAGCCGGCGACGATGCCGATCAGGGCGAGCGCCTCGGTGAAGGCGATGCCCAGGAACATCGTGGTCCGCAGCTGGCCGGCCATCTCGGGCTGGCGTGCGATGCCCTCGATGGCCTTGCCGACCACGATACCGATGCCGATGCCGGGGCCGATGGCGGCGAGGCCGTAGCCGATCGCGCCGGTGTTGATCGTCCCGGAGAGCTGCTGGGCGAGGTTCATCTGGGGTTTCCGTTCCCTTTCTGTTGGCCGCTCCGGGGAGGGCTCCCCGGCCGGTCAGGTGTGGCGCCGGCCCGGTCGCCGACGGTGGAGCAGATCAGTGGGCGTTCAGCGCCAGGTCGGTGTAGACGGCGACGAGGAGCGTGAAGATGTAGGCCTGCAGCGCGATGACCAGCAGCTCGAACAGCGTGAACGCGAACCCGACGAGGAACGTGAACGGAGCCGCGATGGTGAGCAGGTTGAGCTCGCTGAGGAAGTAGCTGGTCGCGCCGAAGAACAGCACCAGCAGGATGTGACCGGCCAGCATGTTGGCCAGCAGTCGCACGGTGAGCGTGAAGGGCCGGATCAGGAACGTCGAGATGGCCTCGATGATCCCGACGAAGACGGTCAGCGCGCCGGGCAGGTCGGGCACGACGACCGTGTTCTTCAGGTGCCCGCCGAAGCCGAACTTGCGGATGCCGGCGACGTTGAAGGTGATCCACCCGGCGACGGCCAGGATCAGCGGCGTCCCGATCAACGCGTTGGGCGAGATGTTGAGCAACGGGATGACGCCGGTGAGGTTGCCCGCCAGCACCGCGAAGAAGGTGATGGCGATGACCGGCAGGAAGCGTCGCCCCTGCTCCTTGCCCAGGATCTCCTCGGCGATCTGCACCCGGACGAAGTCCAGCGCGATCTCCCCGACGTTCTGCAGGCCGCGCGGCACGATGCGCGGGGTGCGGAAGGCCAGGAAGAAGAACCCGATCAGCGCGACGGTGCTGATGAGCTTGACCATCATGACGCGGTTGATCTCGAAGATCGTGCCGCCGAACAGGATGGCGGGCGGGTAGAACTCCTCGATCGAGGGCGGCGTGTAGCCCCCGCCCTCGGCGGCGGCCAGCAGGATGGCGCTCAGCGGTCTCTCCCGTGGTTGGCCGGGCCTGTCGGGCCCGGTCGGACGGTCAGGTCGACGGGTGGTCGCCGCCGTGGAGCACGACGACCGGGCGTGCCCGCCTGTCGTGCCCCGACTCTGTCACGGATGAGGGGTCGGCGGCACTGTCGACGGTGGTTCCGGGGGTCCGGCGGTGCCGGGACCCCCGTCCCCGGCAGCAGCACGTCGGCACGGACCGGGGTCCGGGGCCGAAGTTCTACCGCCTGTGGCAAACCTTACCAACCCGTGGGACTCCGGAGCGCCAGGAGGGTCTCCCCCGGCGGGGCCTGCCTAGGCGCTGGGCTCCGGGTCTACGTAGGGCACCCGGGTGCGCAGCACGGCCAGCGTCTCCAGGCTCAGCAGACCCACGGCGGCCAGAACCACCGTCAGCCCCAGGGTGGTCCGGTCGTAGAACGTCAGGCCCCGCAGCAGGGCGAGCACCACGACGAGCAGCAGCAGCTTGACGATCCAGCTGCCGAGCAGCACCGCGCCCGAGACGGTCGGGGCGAGGTCGCGGGTGAGCAGCACAGCGACGGCGGTGAACACCACGAACGCCGCGGCGACGGCCGCACCGAGCAGCCCGCCCCACAGCCCGGGGGTGCCCCGCACCAGCAGCCCGAGCACGCCGGCGACCACGGCCAGGCCCACGGCACCCACGGCCCCGGACCGGACGGCCGCCCGCAGCGGGGCGGACGGGTCGGGCCGGTCCGGGTCGCGGCGGTCCGGGGCGGGGGTCATCGCGGTCTCCTAGGGGGTGGGGTGGCGGGGGTGGCGCGGGTCGCGCAGCCGCGGGACGGTCGAGGCGAGCAGGGCGAGCAGCAGCCCGGCGGCCACGGCCCAGGCGACCACCAGCGGGTCGAACAGGGTGCCGGCCACGGCGCCGAAGGCGAGCACGCCCGCCCACAGGTAGATCAGCAGCACGGCCCGGCGGTGGGAGTGGCCGATCTCGAGCAGCCGGTGGTGCAGGTGCATCTTGTCCGGGCTGAAGGGGCTGCGGCCCGCCCGGGTGCGGCGGACCACCGCCAGCAGCAGGTCCAGCAGCGGGATGAACACCACCGCCGCGACGACGATGACCGGGCTCAGCAGCGCCAGCAGGTCCCGGGAGCCGTAGAGCCCCGGCTGCACACGGCCCGAGGCGCTGGTGGACGCCGCGGCCAGGACGAGCCCGAGCAGCATCGACCCGGAGTCGCCCATGAAGATCCGGGCGGGCTGGAAGTTGTGGGGCAGGAAGCCCAGGCACGCCCCGGCCAGCCCGGCCGAGATGAGCGCGGGCGGGTAGTAGGAGACGTCGCCGCCGGAGCTGCGCAGCAGGCCGAGGGAGAACGCGCAGGTGGCCAGCGCGGCGATGAGCGCGATGCCCGCCGCGAGCCCGTCGAGCCCGTCGACGAAGTTCATCGCGTTGGCCAGCAGCACGGTGAGCAGGACCGTGACCAGGCCGGCCTGCAGCTGGTCGAGCACGAGCACCGAGGCCTGCCCGCCCTCCCCGAACGGGTCGTAGAACAGGAACCACGAGAGCCCGAGGTAAACCAGCACCGCCGCCGCCGTCACCTGGCCGGCGAACTTGGTCAGCGCGTCGAGGCCGAACCGGTCGTCGAGCACCCCGACGGCGACGATGACCGCACCGGCCACCAGCACGGCCTGCAGGTCGGGGGTGAACTCGAAGCCCCGGGCCAGCGCGGGCAGCTGGTGGGCGAGGTACATCGCGGCGAGCAGGCCGCCGAAGATGGCCAGCCCGCCGAGCCGCGGCGTCGGGGTCAGGTGGACGTCGCGGTCGCGCGGGTAGGCGACCGCCCCGGTGCGCACCGCGAGGACCCGCACCAGCCCGGTGAGCAGGAAGGTGGCCGCCGCGGCCGTCAGGCCCACCAGGGCGAGCTCGCGGACCGGCACCCCGCCCCGGGTGGTGCCCGCCTGGGCGAGGAGCCCACCCGCCTCGGCGAGCAGCCCCTGCGCCACGACCACGCCCGGCTCAGCCGCGGGGGTACGCCGGGTGGGTGGCGACGAGCGCGGAGACCTCGTCGGCGATCCGGGCCAGCGCGGCGTCGCCCTCGGTCGTGCCGTGCTCGGCGCGGACCGCGGCGGCGATGAGCCGGGCGACGTCGGCCATCTCGGCCTCGCCCATGCCCTGGGTGGTCACCGCGGCCGAGCCCACCCGGATGCCCGAGGCCACCATGGGCGGGGCCGGGTCGTAGGGGATCGCGTTCTTGTTCAGCGTGATCCGGGCGGCGTCGCAGCGGGCCTCGGCGTCGGCGCCGGAGATGCCCAGGCCCTGCAGGTCGAGCAGCGCGAGGTGGGTGTCGGTGCCGCCCGAGACCGCGCGCATGCCCTCGGACTCCAGGGACTTGGTCAGCGCGGCGGCGTTGCCGACCACCGACGACGCGTACGCCTGGTACTCCGGGGTCGCGGCCTCCTTGTAGGCCACCGCCTTGCCCGCGACGGCGTGCATCAGCGGGCCGCCCTGGGTGAAGGGGAACACCGCCTTGTCCAGCTTCTTGGCGTGCTCGGCGCGGGAGAGCAGCATGCCGCCGCGGGGTCCGCGCAGCACCTTGTGCGTGGTCGCGGAGACGACGTCGGCGTAGGGCACCGGGGACGGGATCGCCTTCCCGGCGACGAGACCGATGAAGTGCGCGGCGTCGACCCAGAGGACCGCGCCGACCTCGTCGGCGATCTCGCGGAACGCGGCGAAGTCGATCAGCCGCGGGTAGGCCGTGGCCCCGGCGACGATCACCTTCGGCCGGTGGGCCCGGGCCAGGTCGCGGACCTCGTCGTAGTCGATGAGCTCGGTGTCCTTGCGGACCGAGTACGGCACCGGGTTGAACCACTTGCCGGAGAAGCTGACCTTGGAGCCGTGCGTCAGGTGCCCGCCGTGCGGCAGGCTCATGGCGAGCACGGTGTCGCCCGGCTGGCAGAACGCCGCGTAGACCGCGAGGTTGGCGTTCGCGCCCGAGTGCGGCTGCACGTTGGCGTGTTCTGCGCCGAAGAGCTCCTTGGCCCGCTCGACCGCGACGGTCTCGGCGCGGTCGACCACCCCGCACCCGCCGTAGTAGCGACGGCCGGGGTAGCCCTCGGCGTACTTGTTGCTCAGCGAGGAGCCCAGGGCCGCCAGCACGGCGGGGCTGGTGAGGTTCTCGCTGGCGATGAGCTGCAGGCCGCCGCGCAGCCGGTCGAGCTCGTCGAGCACGACGCCGGCGATCTCGGGGTCGGTCTCGGCGAGGGCGTCGAAGTCGGGGCCGAAGAACGGGGTCTCGCTCAACGCGCTGCGCTCCTGGGGGGTCGGGGTGCGGGTCGGGTCGGGGGCGAGTCTAGAGGGGTGGCCGCGGGTGGGTGCCGGGCCCGGCTCAGCGGTCGCGCAGGTCGGCGACCGACACGCCGACGGCCTCGGCGACCGCCTCGGCGGGGACGGCCCCCTCGCGGAGCACCCGCGGCACCGGCCCGGTCAGGTCGACGATGGTCGACGCGGTGCCCACCCGGACCGGCCCGCCGTCGAGGTAGACCTCGGCCGAGGCGCCGAGCTGGTCGCGCGCCTCCGCGGCCGTGGTGGCCGGGGGCTGGCCCGAGACGTTCGCGCTGGAGACGGCCATCGGACCGACCTCGCGCAGCAGCTCGAGGGCGACGGGGTGCAGCGGCATGCGCAGCATCACCGTGCCGCGGGTGTCACCGAGGTCCCACCGCAGCGACGGCGCCTCGGCGACCACCAGGCTCAGCCCGCCCGGCCAGAACGCCTCGACGAGCGCCCGCGCCGCGGGGGTGACCGACTGGGTCAGCCCGTCGATGGTCTGCCACGAGCCGACGAGGACCGGCACGGGCATGTCCCGGCCCCGGTTCTTGGCCCGCAGCAGGGAGGTGACCCCGACCGCGTCGAACGCGTCGCAGCCGAGGCCGTAGAGGGTGTCGGTGGGCAGCACGACCAGCTTGCCGCCGCGCAGCGCGCGGAACGCCGCGGTCAGCCCCTCGGTGCGCGAGTCGGGGCGGGTGCAGTCGAAGACGGTGCTCACGGGGCCTGATCCTCGCAGGTGGTCCGGGGCGGTGCGGTCAGCGGGAGGACGACACCCGGCGGGCCGTGGTGTATCGAGGCCGGCCGAGCAGGTCCGCGTGGCCCTCGACGTCGGCGAAGACCGTGCGCGCCCCGAACAGCGAGGCGACCGTGCCGGCGTGGGACTCGTCGTGCTCGACGCCGACGTGGCCCCCGACCCGCAGCCACTGCGCGGCCACGCCGACCAGCGGCCGGATGACGTCGAGTCCGTCCGCCCCGGCGAAGACGGCCACCGCCGGGTCGTGCTCGGCCACCTCCGGGGGCACCGGCGTGCCCGCGGGGACGTAGGGCGGGTTGGCCACGACGAGGTCGAACTGGCCCTCCCACTGCACCAGCAGCCGCCGGTCGGTGGCGTCGCCGCGGTGCAGCCGCACCGGGGTGTCCCCCGCCTCCCGGCGCACCTCGAGGTTGCGCCGGGCCCAGGCCAGCGCCGTGGCGTCGGACTCCACGGCGTGCACGCGGGCGTCCGGTCGCGCGTGGGCCAGGGCCAGCGCCAGCACGCCCGAGCCGGTGCACAGGTCGAGCACCAGCGGCGCGGTGGTGCCCTCCAGCGTCGCCAGCGCCCAGGCCAGCAGGAGCTCGGTCTCGGGGCGGGGGGTGAACACCCCGGGGCCCACCTCGACGGTGATGTCCCCCATCGCCGCCCAGCCGGTGAGGTGGTGCAGCGGCACGCGGCGGGCCCGCTCGGCGACCAGCTCCCGGTAGGCGAGGACGGTCTCCGGGTCGACCAGCGGCACCATCGGCAGCCGGGTGCGCTCGACCCCGACGACGTGCGCCGCGAGCAGCTCCGCGTCGGCCCTCGCGTTCTCGACGCCGGCCTCGGTGAGCTCGCGCGTCGCCTCGATCACGGCCAGTCGCAGGGGTTGTCGGCTCACCGGACCAGGGTGCCACGGGCGGGCTCAGCCGTCGGCGAGGCGCTCCGCGCGGTCCGCGGCGACGAGGGCGTCGAGGACGGGGTCGAGCTCGCCGTCGAGCACCGCGTCGAGGTTGTGGGCCTTGAACCCGATGCGGTGGTCGGCGATGCGGTTCTCCGGGAAGTTGTAGGTGCGCACCCGCTCCGAGCGGTCGACGGTGCGGACCTGGCTGCGCCGGTCGGCGGAGGCCTCCGCGGCCGCGGTCTCCTCGGCCAGGGCCTGCAGCCGGGCCGCGAGCACCTCCATCGCCCGCGCCTTGTTCTGCAGCTGCGAGCGCTCGTTCTGGCAGGTCACCACGATGCCGGTGGGCAGGTGGGTCAGCCGCACCGCGGAGTCGGTGGTGTTCACGCCCTGCCCGCCCTTGCCCGAGCTGCGGTAGACGTCCACCCGCAGGTCCTTCTCGTCGATCTCCACCGCGGCGACGTCGTCGAGCTCCGGGTAGACGAGCACGCCCGCCGCGGAGGTGTGGATGCGTCCCTGCGACTCGGTGACCGGCACGCGCTGCACCCGGTGCACCCCGCCCTCGAACTTCAGCCGGGCCCACACGCCCTCGGCGGCATCGGCCCGCGAGGTCACCGAGAGGGTGGCGTCCTTGTAGCCGCCGAGGTCCGACGGGGTCGCGTCGAGCACCTCGGCCCGCCACCCGTGGCGCTCGGCGTAGCGCAGGTACATCCGCACCAGGTCGGCCGCGAACAGCGCGGACTCCTCCCCGCCCTCCCCGGACTTCACCTCGAGCACGACGTCGTCCGCGTCGTGCGGGTCCCGGGGGGCCAGCAGGTCGGTCAGCCGGGTCTCGAGCTCGGCGACGCGGGCCTCGAGCTCGCGGGCCTCGGCGGCGAACGCGGCGTCCTCGTCGGCCAGCTCGCGGGCCGCGCCGAGGTCGGACCGTGCCGCGAGCAGCTGCTCGTGGGTGGCGACCACGGGGGCGAGCTCGGCGAAGCGCTTGCCCACCCGGCGCGCGGCGGCGGCGTCGGCGTGCAGCGCCGGGTCGGCCAGCTGGGCCTGCAGGCCCGCGTGCTCGGAGAGCACGTCGTCCACCACCGAGGGGCCGGTCGTCGGGCTGGTCACGGGGGTGCCTCCTGGTCGGGCGGTCCGGCTGCGGTGGAGTCCGGGGCTGGGGTCCGGGCGGGGCCGGACCCGGGAACACGACGACGCCCGCCCTGCCGGAGCAGGACGGGCGTCGGGGTCGTGGCTACTTGCCGGCGTTGCGCTTGCCGTAGCGCGCCTCGAAGCGGGCGACGCGCCCACCGGTGTCGAGGATCTTCTGCTTGCCGGTGTAGAAGGGGTGGCACTGCGAGCAGACCTCGACGTTGATCCGGCCGCTCTCCTTGGCCGATCGCGTCGTGAACGTGTTGCCGCACCCGCAGACGACGGTGGTGTCGACGTAGGTGGGGTGGATCCCTGCCTTCATGGTGTCCTCTCTCGTGGTCCCGGGTCGCCCACCCGTGCGGGGGACGTGAACCGGGGCCGGACTCGTGGCGTGTGCCGACGGGCATCCTAGCGACCTGCCGACACCCGTGTAACCGAGCGTCCCGCCCGGGTGTTCCCGGACGGGGCGCGCGGCGGCTCAGGCCTCGTCGTCGCGGCCCGTGGGGCCGGACGGCGCGGTCTTGGAGACCTGCATGAGGAACTCGGCGTTGCTGTGGCTCTTGCGCAGCCGGTCGATGAGCAGGTCGATGGCCTGGTGGGAGTCCAGGCCGGAGAGCACGCGGCGCAGCTTCAGGGTCACCGCGTACTCGTCGGTGCCCAGCAGCAGCTCGTCCTTGCGGGTGCCCGACGGGTTCACGTCGACCGCGGGGAACACCCGGCGCTCGGCGATCTTGCGGTCGAGCTTGAGCTCGGCGTTGCCGGTGCCCTTGAACTCCTCGAAGATCACCGTGTCGCCGGTGGAGCCGGTCTCGACCATCGCGGTGGCGATGATCGTGAGCGAGCCGCCGTGCTCGATGTTGCGGGCCGCCCCGAGGAAGCGCTTGGGCGGGTAGAGCGCCGTGGAGTCGACGCCGCCGGAGAGGATCCGGCCCGACGCGGGCGAGGAGTTGTTGTACGCCCGGCCCAGGCGGGTGATCGAGTCCAGCAGCACGACGACGTCCTTGCCCCCCTCGACCAGGCGCTTGGCCCGCTCGATGGCCAGCTCGGCGACGGCGGTGTGGTCACCCGGCGGCCGGTCGAACGTCGAGGAGATGACCTCGCCGCGCACCGAGCGCTGCATGTCGGTGACCTCCTCGGGCCGCTCGTCGACGAGGACGACCATGAGGTGGCACTCCGGGTTGTTCACCGTGATCGCGTTGGCGATGGCCTGCAGCACGCTGGTCTTGCCGGCCTTGGGCGGGCTGACGATGAGCGCGCGCTGGCCCTTGCCGATGGGCATGACCAGGTCGATGACCCGGGTGGTGAGGATGTTCGGCGTGGTCTCCAGCCGCAGCCGCTGGTTCGGGTACAGCGGGGTGAGCTTGCCGAACTCCGGGCGCTTGCGCGCCGCGTCGAGGTCACCGCCGTTGATGGTGTCGATGCGCACCAGCGGGTTGAACTTCTGGTTGGACCGACCGCCGCCGCCCTGCTGCTCACCCTCGCGCGGCACCCGGACCGCGCCGGTGACCGCGTCGCCGCGCCGCAGGCCGTGCTTGCGCACCATGCCCATGGAGACGTAGACGTCGCCCGGGCCGGCGAGGTAGCCGCTGGTGCGGACGAAGGCGTAGTTGTCGAGGACGTCGAGGATGCCCGCGACGGGCTGCAGGACGTCGTCGTCGCGGACCTCCGGGTCGCGCTCCTCCTGGGGGCCCCCTGCGGTGTCGCCGCCCCGGTCGCGCCCGCGGCGCCGCTCGCGGAACCGCCTGCCGCGGCGGCCGCCCCGGCCCTCCTCGTCGTCGCCCGGGCCGTTCTGCCCGTTCTGGCCGCCGGGCCCGTTCTGACCGGAGCCGTTCTGGGCGGCAGCGTTCTGGGACGATCCGTTCTGGGACGAGCCGTTCTGGCCGGATCCGTTCTGGCTCGAGCCGTTCTGGGAGGCGCTGTTCTGGGAGCCGCCCTGCCCGCGGCCGGGGCCGCGGTCGTCGTCCCGCTCGGCGGGGCCGCGGTCCTCGTCCCGCTCGCCGGCACCGTCGCGCTGCTGCGGGCGGCCGTTCTGCCGGCCGCCCTCGGCGACGGCGTCCCGGCCCTGCTGGGCGGGGCGCTGGCCGCGGCCGTCCTGCGCGCCGCCGTGCTGGGTGTCACCGCGGTGGCTGTCACCGCGGTCCCGGCCACCGTCCGTCCGCTCGCGACCGTCCTGCTCGCGGCTGCCCTGATCGCCTCCGTCCTGCTCACGGCTGCCCTGCTCGCGACTGCCCTGCTCGGCGGCGTCCGGGCTGCCGGTCTGCTCGGGGGCGCCGGCGGAGCGCGAGGCCCCGCGGCGCTGCCGGGACCGGCGGGGGGTGGTGCCGGCGTCGGCCGCGTCACCGCCGGCGGGCGCCGTGGCACCGTCGCCGGGGGCCGTGGCACCGTCGGCGGGGCCGTCCGGCGCGGTCGTGGCCGGCGCGGTCGTCTCCGCGGGCGCGGTCGCCGCCGGAGCCGACGCGGCGGGCCCGCTGCCCGCGCCGCCACCCTGCTGGGCCTTGATGGCCACGATCAGGTCGCCCTTGCGCATGCCGGCGGTGTCACCGATCCCCATGTCGGCGGCGAGGGTCCGCAGCTCGGCGAGGACCATGCCGGTCAGCCCGCCACGGCGCTTCGGCGCGGCGGGCTCGGCGGGGGTGGTGACGGTGTCCGTATCGGTCACGGAGGTCCTTTCCTTCCCCGACGCACGCGGCACGGGGTGTCGACCCCGGCCTCGGTGGTGCACCGGGCCAGGAGAGCTCCGCGTCGACCCCACGGGGGTCGGGCGGCGGGGTGAACACCCGGACTGCCCCGGACTGGCGCGGTGCGGAGCACCGGCGACCAGCAGGCGTGCGAGAGGGTCCCCCCCGGGAGAGCCTCGGGAGGACCACCGGCACGGGAGCACGGTGGGTGGACGCCGCAACCATAACCCCGGCGCCCACCTGCAGCAACAACCCCCGGGGCCGCGCCTCAGGTGCGCCGGGCGCCGCCCGCCACGGGCAGCTCGAGCACCTGCCAGCCCTCGGCCGCGGCCCGGTCGGCGAGCTCGGCGGGCAGCCCGCCCACCGTCAGGGCCAGCACCGTCGGGCCCGCCCCGGAGACCGTCGCGGCGGTGCCCGCCTCCCGCAGCCGTGCCACCCACGCCGCGGTGCGCGGCATGGCGGGCGCCCGCTGGGCCTGGTGCAGCCGGTCCGCGGTGGCGGGGAGCAGCAGGTCGGGCCGGGAGCCCAGCGCGACGACGGCCAGGGCGCTGCGCCCGGCGTTGAACGCCGCGTCGGCGTGGGGGACGTGCGCGGGCAGCATCCCGCGGGTGGCCTCGGTGGCCGACCGCTCCGCGGGCACCAGCGCGACCGGCAGGACCGACGGGTGCACGGCCACGCGCACCGCGCGGTAGGTCGGGCCGGGCTCGGTCCACGACACCACCGCGCCGCCGAGCACGCTGGCGGCGGCGTTGTCGGGGTGGCCCTCGAACTCCGAGGCGAGCTGGACCAGCACCTCCTCGGTGAGCGGCTGCGCACCCTCCACGCCCGCCACGAGCTCGCTCGCCGCGACGAGCCCGCCGACGACCGCCGAGGCCGAGGACCCGAGGCCGCGCGAGTGCGGGATGCTGTTGCGGCACAGCACGTGCAGCCCGTCCGCCCGCACCCCCGCGCGGCGCAGGCCCGCCATGAGCCCGCGTGCGACCAGGTGCGACCCGTCGGTGGGCACCTCCCCTGCGCCCTCCCCCTCGACCTCGACGACGACGCCGCGCCCCCCGACCCGCACCTCGACGGTGTCCCACAGCCCCAGGGCCAGCCCGAGGCAGTCGAACCCGGGCCCGAGGTTGGCCGACGAGGCGGGGACCGACACCGTGACGGTGCGGCCCTCCTCCAGCTTGCCGAGCGCCTGGGCGGCGACCGTGCTCGGCAGCGGTGCGCTCACCGCGGCACCCGCCCGGTCACGCCAGCTCCAGCACCCGGGCCACCGCGGCGGGGTCGACGTCGATCGGCTCGACCGGGGCCATGCCCAGCAGGGCCGTCGCCGGGTCCTTGAGGCCGTTCCCGGTGACGGTGCAGACCACGGTCAGCCCCGCGGGGAGCCACCCCTCCTCCCGCGCGGCGAGCAGCCCGGCGATGCTCGCGGCGGACGCGGGCTCGACGAACACGCCCTCGCGGGCGGCCACCAGCCGGTAGGCGGCCAGGATGTCGTCGTCGGTGACGGCCCGGAACGCCCCGCCGGACTGCTCCTGGGCCTCGACCGCCCCCGTCCAGGAGGCCGGCGAGCCGATGCGGATGGCGGTGGCCAGGGTCTCGGGCTCCTTCACCGGCCCCCCGAGCACCAGCGGGGCCGCGCCCGCGGCCTGCACCCCGAGCATGCGCGGCAGCACGTCGACGACCCCGTCGGCGTGGTACTCGCGGTAGCCCTTCCAGTACGCGGTGATGTTGCCGGCGTTGCCGACCGGCAGCGCGTGCACGTCGGGGGCACGGCCCAGGGCGTCGCAGACCTCGAAGGCCGCCGTCTTCTGGCCCTCGATGCGCTCGGGGTTGACCGAGTTCACCAGGCCGATGGTCTCGAACTCCGCCGTCGTCTTGCGGGCGAGCTCCAGGCAGTCGTCGAAGTTGCCGCGCACCTGGATAATCGTCGCCCCGTGCATCACCGCCTGTGCGAGCTTGCCGGTCGCGATCTTGCCGTCGGGCACCAGGACCGCGCACGACATCCCGGCGGCGGCGGCGTACGCGGCGGCCGAGGCGGAGGTGTTGCCGGTGGAGGCGCACAGCACGGCGCGCTGGCCGCGGCGGTAGGCGTCCGTCACCGCCATCGTCATGCCGCGGTCCTTGAACGAGCCGGTCGGGTTGGCCCCCTCGACCTTGAGGTGCACCTCGCAGCCGGTGAGCTCGGAGAGGTGTGGGGCGGGGATCAGCGGGGTCGCGCCCTCGCGCAGCGTGATGACGCGGGTGCCCTCGGGGACGGCCAGCCGGTCGCGGTAGGCGTGGATGAGCCCCGGCCACGCCCGGTGCACCCCGGACGACCGCGCGGTCCCCAGCTCGCTCCGGTGCTCGACCCCCACGTCGCTCCGCTCGCTCATGCGTCCCCGCCTTCCACGCGCAGCACGTTGCTGATGTCGGTCACGAAGTCGAGCCCGCGCAGCGTCTCCACCGTCGCGGCCAGCGCGGCGTCGGGGGCGGAGTGGGTGACCACGACGAGCGAGGCACCCGCGCCCCGGCCCTCCTGGCGGACGCGGGAAATGCTGACGCCGCGCTCGGCGAACGCGCCCGCCACGGCGGCCAGCACCCCCGCGCGGTCGTCGACCTCGAGGTTGACGTGGTAGCGGGTGGGGGTGTCGCCCATGGGGGCCACGGCGAGGGCGGCGTAGGCGGAGTCGCGCGGGCCCCGGCCGGAGTGGACGAGGTTGCGCGCCACCGCGACCAGGTCGCCCAGCACGGCCGACGCGGTCGGCGCCCCGCCGGCGCCCTGCCCGTAGAACATGAGCCGGCCCGCGGCGTCGGCCTCGACGACGACGGCGTTGAACGCACCGCCGACCCCGGCCAGCGGGTGGGTGCGCGGCACCATCGCCGGGTACACGCGGGCGGAGACGCGCTCGACACCGTCCTCGCCCACCACCCGGTCGCACAGCGCCAGCAGCTTCACCGTGCAGTCCAGCGCGGTCGCCGCGGCGATGTCGGACGCGGTCACCCCGCGGATGCCCTCGCGGTGCACGTCGTCGGCGGTGACGCGGGAGTGGAACGCGATGCTGGCCAGGATCGCCGCCTTGGCCGCGGCGTCGAAGCCGTCCACGTCGGCGGTGGGGTCGGCCTCGGCGTAGCCCAGCCGGCCCGCCTCGTCGAGGGTCTCGGCGTAGCCCGCGCCGGTCTCCGACATCGCGGAGAGGATGAAGTTGGTGGTGCCGTTGACGATCCCGATGACCCGGGTGATGCGGTCGCCCGCGAGGGACTCCCGAAGCGGGCGCAGCAGCGGGATCGCCCCGGCCACAGCGGCTTCGAAGTACAGGTCCGCCCCGGTGGCGTCCGCGGCCGCGGCGAGCTCGGCGGTGTGGTCGGCGAGCAGCGCCTTGTTCGCCGTCACCACCGACTTGCCCGCGCCGAGCGCACGCAGCAGCAGCGAGCGCACCGGCTCGATGCCGCCGATGACCTCGACGACCACGTCGACGCCGTCGCGGGTGACGAGCTCCTCGGCGTCGGTCGTGAGCAGGTCCTGCGGCACGTCGGGGTGGCGGCCCAGGCGGCGAACGGCGATGCCGCGCAGCTCGACCGGGGCGCCCACGCGCGCGGTGAGCTCGGCGGACTGGCTCGTCACCAGCCGCACGACCTCCGATCCGACGGTGCCGCAGCCGAGCAGCGCGACGCCGATGGGCCGCACCCCCCCGGCCGCGTCGCTGCGGGTGGTCACGGCACCTCCAGGCTGAGCAGGTCCTCGACGGTCTCGCGGCGCAGCACGAGGCGCGCCGCGCCGTCGCGCACGGCCACCACGGCCGGCCGGGTGAGCAGGTTGTAGCGGCTCGACATGGCGTAGCAGTAGGCACCGGTCGCGGCCACGGCCACGAGGTCGCCCGGGCCCAGGTCGGCGGGCAGCCAGGCGTCGCGCACGACGACGTCCCCGCTCTCGCAGTGCTTCCCGACGACCCGGGACACCACCGGCTCGGCCGTGGAGCTCCGCGAGACCACCCGGCAGTCGTAGCTGGCGTCGTACAGCGCGGTGCGCAGGTTGTCGCTCATGCCGCCGTCAACGCTGACGTAGCGCCGGCCCGCCCCGCCGCCGAGGGCGACCTCCTTGGTGGTGCCCACCTCGTAGAGGGTGACGGTGCCGGGCCCGACGATCGCGCGCCCGGGCTCGACCGTCACGGTGACCTCGCCCAGCCCGGCCGCGGCGGTCTCCGCGGCGACGATGCGACGCAGCGAGGCGGCGATCTCGGCGACGGGCGGGGGCCGGTCGGCCGCGGTGTAGGCGATCCCCAGGCCACCCCCCAGGTCGAGGGTGGTGACCGAGGCGAGCCGCTCCGCGGAGTGGACGTCGACGAGCGAGCGCAGCAGCCCGACGACCCGGTGCGCGGCGACCTCGAAGCCGTCGGGGGTGAAGATCTGGGACCCGATGTGGCTGTGCAGCCCGACGAGGCGCAGGTTCTCGCAGTCCAGCACCGCGGCGGCGGCCGCGGCCGCGTCGCCCCCGGCCAGGGAGAACCCGAACTTCTGGTCCTCGTGGGCGGTGGCGATGAACTCGTGGGTGTGGGCCTCGACCCCGACGGTGACCCGCACCAGCACGTCGGCCACCACGCCGGCCTCGCGGGCCAGGGCGTCGAGCCGGTCGATCTCCACGGTCGAGTCGAGCACGACCGCGCCCACCCGGTGCTCGACCGCCATGGCCAGCTCGGCGACGGACTTGTTGTTGCCGTGCAGGGCGATCCGCTCGGCCGGGAAGCCCGCGTGCAGCGCCACGGCCAGCTCGCCGCCCGAGCACACGTCGAGCGAGAGGCCCTCCTGGTCCACCCACCGGGCGACCTCGCCGCAGAGGAAGGCCTTGCTCGCGTAGTGCACCCGCTCGGGCGCGCCGAACGCCTCGGCCATCTCCCGGCAGCGGGACCGGAAGTCGTCCTCGTCGATGACGAACAGCGGGGTGCCGTAGGTCTGCGCGAGCTCGCGGACGTCGACCCCGGCGAGGCGGACCACGCCGTCGTCGCCGCGGGCGGCCCCGCGCGGCCACACCGCGGCGGGCAGCGCGTCGACGGCGGCGGCCGACGCGGGCCGCTCCGGGGCCCGCTCGTCGGAGACGACGTCGGCGTGCCGCGGCCCCGCGGGGTGCGCCCTCACATCCGCTCCGGGGCCGAGACGCCGAGCGTCCCCAGGCCGCTCGCGAGCACGGTGCGGGTGGCCTCGCACAGCGCGACGCGGGCGGAGTGCAGCGGACCCGGCTCCTCGTCGCCCTGCGGCAGCACGCGGCAGGAGTCGTAGAACCGGTGGTAGGTCCCGGCCAGCTCCTCGAGGTAGCGGGCGACGCGGTGGGGCTCGCGCAGCTCGGCGGCCGAGGCCAGCACCCGCGGGTACTCCCCCAGCGTGCGCACCAGCGAGCCCTCGCGGTCGTGGGTGAGCAGGGCCAGGTCCGGGTCGGCCGAGGTGATGCCGAGCTCGGCGGCGCTGCGGGCCAGGGCGGAGAGCCGGGCGTGCGCGTACTGCACGTAGAAGACCGGGTTGTCGCTGCTGCGGGACTGCCACAGCCCCAGGTCGATGTCGATGCTGGAGTCCACCGAGGACCGGATGAGGGCGTAGCGGGCCGCGTCGACCCCCACGGCCTCCACGAGGTCCTCCAGGGTGATCACGGTGCCCGCGCGCTTGCTCATCCGCAGCGCCTCGCCGTCGCGCACCAGGTTCACCATCTGCCCGATGAGGACCTCGACCGCCTCGGGGTCGTCGCCCCCCGCGGCCGCGGCGGCCTTGAGCCTGCCGACGTACCCGTGGTGGTCCGCGCCCAGCATGATGATGCAGAGGTCGAAGCCCCGGGAGCGCTTGTCCCGGAAGTAGGCGATGTCGCCGGCGATGTAGGCGGCATCGCCGTCGCTCTTGATGACGACGCGGTCCTTGTCGTCGCCGTAGTCGCTGGAGCGCAGCCACCACGCCCCGTCCGCCTCGTAGAGGTTGCCGGAGTCCTTCAGCTCGGCCACCGCCCGCTCCACCGCGCCCGAGGCAAACAGGTCGTTCTCGTGGAAGTAGACGTCGAAGTCGGTGCCGAACTCGTGCAGCGAGGCCTTGATCTGGGCGAACATCAGGTCGATGCCGGTGGCGCGGAAGATCTCCGCGCGCTCCTCGACCGGCTCGGTCAGCACGGTCGGGTGGGCGCGGACCACGTCGGCGGCGATCTCCGCGATGTACGAGCCCGCGTAGCCGTCGTCGGGGGTCGGCTCGCCCAGGGCGGAGGCGACCAGCGAGCGGACGAACCGGTCGATCTGCGCGCCGTGGTCGTTGAAGTAGTACTCCCGGGCCACCTCCGCGCCCTGCGCGGCGAGGACCCGGCCCAGGGCGTCGCCCACCGCGGCCCACCGGGTGCCGCCCAGGTGGATGGGACCGGTGGGGTTGGCGGAGACGAACTCGAGGTTGACCCGGCGCCCGGCGAGGGAGTCCCCGCGGCCGTAGTCCGGGCCGGCGGCCAGCACGGCCGTGACGATGGCGCCCTGCGCCGCGGTGGCCAGCGTGACGTTGAGGAAGCCCGGCCCCGCGACGTCGGCGGAGGTGACCTCGTCGCGACGGGCCAGGCCCTCGGCGAGCCAGCCCGCCAGCTCGCGCGGGCTGGTCCCGGCGCGCTTGGCCACCTGCAGGGCCAGGTTGGTGGCGTAGTCGCCGTGCTCGGGGTTGCGGGGGCGCTCCACCGTCACCGCGGGCGGGAGGACGTCCGGGTCCAGGCCGTGCGCGGCCAGCTGCTCGGCCGCGACGGCACGGACCAGCTCGGCGAGGTCGGCGGGGGTCACGGGCGTCGATCCTATGGGCTCCCGCGTGCCCGCCCCCCACCGCCCGACGGGGCCGCGGTGCCGGACGCCGGAGCACCCGGGGCACGGCTCGTACAGTGGAGACGACCTGCGGGGTCGGGCGGACGGCCGGTGTGCGGCCGCGCCCGCGGCCCCGCACCGACGACGGCCCCGCAGCCCGGGGCGAGTGAGGACACCCGAGAGCGATGGCCAGCGGCCCCAGCAGGAAGAAGCCGGCGAGCTCCGCCAGCGCGGCGAAGTCGGCGAAGGCCCTCAAGGCGGCGGGCAGCCGCAGCCGCGGTGCCACGTCGGCGAAGGGGTCCGTCGTCACCAAGCGGCAGGTCCCCTGGATCACCATCGGCGCCGTCGTCGTCGTCCTCGCGTTCGTCGCCGCCATCGCCGTCTACCTGGTGCCGAAGTACGAGACGCGCGCCGAGGCGCAGCGCTTCGTGCCGTCGGCCGACAACCCGGACCCGTCGTCGGCCATCGACGGGGTGACCAAGGTCGACTACCCGGCGGGCCAGCACGTCACCGCCACCCAGCGCGTGGCCTACGACCAGTCCCCGCCGTTCGGCGGCCCGCACGACCAGGTGTGGGCCACCTGCACCGGCACGGTCTACCCGAACGGCCTGCGCACCGAGAACGCGGTGCACTCCCTCGAGCACGGCGCGGTGTGGATCACCTGGAACCCGGACACGCTGCCCGCCGACCAGGTGAGCGCGCTGGAGTCGAAGGTGACCGGCAAGCCCTACATGCTGGGCTCGGCCTACCCCGGGCAGAGCTCGCCGGTCTCGCTGCAGTCCTGGGGCCACCGGCTCGAGGTCGACAGCGCGAACGACCCCCGCATCGACGAGTTCATCACCGCGCTGCGGCTGAACTCCAACACCTACCCCGAGGTCGGGGCCAGCTGCGACACCGCGAACACCTCGCTGTTCGACCCGGCCGACCCGCCGCCGTTCGACCCGACCCCGCCGGGGCCCGACGCGGTCCCGATGTCGGGCACCGGCGCCACGCAGCAGGACATCACCGACCCGTCCCAGCTCAGCGGCGCCGCGACCGCCCCGTCGACGAGCGCCGCCGCCACCACCCCGGAGGCGGCCCCGACGACCGCCCCCGCGGCACCCACCCCGACCCCCGGGAGCTGATCGTGACCACCGACACCCTGGCCCGGCCCGAGCCGGAGGCGCCGCGGCGGCCTCGGCCCCGCAGCGAGAAGCCCGCGCTGCTCGTGCTCGCCGTCGTCGTCCTCGTGGGCCTCGGCTTCCTGGCCGGCGCCACGCTCGGCCCGTCCGGCAGCGGCGACACCCTCACCGTGCCTGCGGCCGACTCCGTCGACGTCGGCTTCCTGCAGGACATGACCGTGCACCACCAGCAGGCGGTGCAGATGGCCAACGTCGCCTACGTGCGGGCCCAGGCGCCGGAGGTCCGCAGCCTCGCCTTCGACATCCTCACCTCCCAGCAGGCCCAGATCGGGCAGATGCAGGGCTGGCTGACCCTGTGGGGGCGGGCGCAGCTGCCGACGGGCCCGTACATGACGTGGATGGCGGGCAGCCCCATGGCCGCCGGGATGGGGGCGATGCCCGCAGGCGGGGTCGCCCAGATGCCGGGGATGGCCAGCCAGGACGACCTGGCCGCGCTCAGCGCCGCCACGGGCACCGACGTCGACACGCTGTTCCTGCAGCTCATGCTGCGCCACCACCAGGGCGGCGCCGGGATGCTGAGCTACGCGGCCGCGAACGCCGGCCAGCCGGTCGTGGCGAGCTTCGCCAAGCAGGTCTCGGGCACCCAGGTCAACGAGGCCGAGTACATGACCACGCTGCTCGCCCAGCGCGGGGCGCAGCCGCTGCCGCTGACCGGGTAGCGGCGGGGAGCACCCCGCGGGTGCGCTAGTCTCGGCACCGCCCAGGCGAGGTCGCACCCCGGTGCGGTCCGCCCCCGTAGCTCAGGGGATAGAGCGGCGCCCTCCGGAGGCGTAGGCGCAGGTTCGAATCCTGCCGGGGGCACCACCACCACCTCAGCCACCACCCCGCCCGACGCGGCGGCCGCCCCGGGGCGGCTGCGGCAGGATGGGGCGGTGAGCTCCCCCGCCGCCCCGCGCGGACAGGTCCGGCTCACCGACCTCACGGTGCGGCTGGGCACCACCACCGCCCTGGCTGGGCTCACCTGCCGCGCCGAGCCCGGCGCGGTGACGACCGTGCTCGGGCCGCCCGGCGCCGGCAAGACCACCGCGCTGCGCGCCCTGCTGGGCCTGCTGGCCCCCACCGCGGGCAGCGCCACCGTCGACGGGCGGGCCGTGCGCGCGCTGGCGGTCCCGGCCCGCACCGTCGGCCACGTCCCGGCCACGGCCGGGCTGCACCCCGGCCGGCGCGTGCGCGACCACCTCCGGGTGCTCGCCGACGCGCTCGAGCTGCCCGCCGCACGGGTGCCCGCCGTGCTCGAGCTCGTCGGGCTCACCGCCGAGGCCGGCCTGCGGGTGCGGCGCACCTCCCCCGCCGCGCGCCGCCGCCTCACCGTGGCGGCCGCGCTGCTCGCCGACCCCCGGGTGCTGGTGGTCGACGAGCCCGCCCGGGACCTCGACCCGGCCGGGGCGGCGTGGCTGCGCGACCTGCTGCGGGCGTGGGCCGGGGCCGGGCGGACGGTCGTCGTCGCCGAGCGCGACCCCCGCGAGGCCGCCCGGCACGACGACCCCGTCGTCGTGCTGCGCGGCGGGACGTGCGTGCACCAGGGCCCGGCGTCGGGCCTGCTCACCGGGGAGACGGTGCGCGTGCTCGCCGGCAGCGCGGACCCGGCGCGGCTGGCGACGGCGCTGGTCGCCGCGGGCACCACCGACGTGCGGGTGCGCCGGGACGGCCGCCTCGACGTCGGGGGTGCGACGGGGCGGGACGTCGCGGCGGTGGCGCGGGCGGCCGGGGTGCCGCTGCACCACCTGGCCGAGCAGCACCCCGACGTGGAGCGCACGTACCTGCGCCTGACGACCGGGCCGGGGACGCCGTGACGGCCGCGGGCGGGGGCGGGACCGGGGCCGGGACGACGGGGTGGTGGCGGACCGCCCTGCTGCGGGCCGAGCTGCGCCGCGTGGCCACCACCCGCACCGCCGCGGTGCTGCTGCTCGCGGGCACCGTGCCCGCCTGCCTGGTCGCGGCCGTCGTCGCCGCGGCCACGCAGTCCGCGGCCCGCGACGAGCTGTCCGCGCTGGGGGTGGCGGTGCCGCCGCTGCAGGGTCTCGCCGCCTCGGTGGGCGCCCAGGCCGCGACCGCGGTGGCGCTGCTGCTCGGGGCCGTCGGGGCCACGACGGAGCGCCGGCACGGCACGGCGGGGGTGACCGCGCTGACCGCCGGCGGCCGGGACCCCGTGCTGCTGGCCCGGGTGCTGGTCCACGCCGGGCTCGGACTCGTGCTGGGCGTCGTCGTCACCGGGGCCGCCACCGCGGCGGCCACCGGGGGCCTCCTGCTCACCGGGGGGTCGGCGACGCTGCCCCCGGCCGCCGCGCTGCTGGGCTGGCTGCTCACCGACGCGGTGGCGCTGGCGCTGTGGACGGTGCTCGGCGTGGGCCTCGGGCTGCTGGTGGGGCACCAGGTGCGGGCGGTGGTGCTCGGCCTCGTCGCGGTGTGGGTCGTCTCCCCGGTGCTGACGTCGGTGGGGGCGGCGGCGGGCCGCTCCGGGGAGGCGGGGGTGCTCAGCCCGACGGGCGCGACGAGTGCGCTGACCCGGCGCCGGCCGCTCGAGGAGCTCGGCCAGGCGCTGGCGGACAGCGTGCCCTCGGTCACCGTCCCCGAGGCCGGGCGGTGGTGGCTCGGCGGCCTGGTCCTGCTGGCGTGGACGGCAACCGTCTGCGCCGCGGGCTGGTGGGCGGCCCGGCGCCGCCCCGTCGCCTGACCCCCGCTCGCCACCGGCCCCGGCCACCGCCCCGCGGACCCCGCGGCGGCACCGCCCGGGCGGGACTACCGTCGCGGACCGATGACCGTCGTCCCGTCGCCGGTGCCCGCCCCCCGGGGCTGGGTGCGCCGGCTCGCCACCGCCGCCTGGCAGCACCCCCGGCTCGTCGTCGCGACCGTGGTCGTGGCCCTGCTCGGGACCGGGGTCGACGCCGTGGTCCCGCTGCTGGCCCGCACGGCCGTCGACGGCGCGGTGGCCGGCGCCCGCGGGGTGGTCGGGCCCGCGGTCGCGGCCATCGCCGGGCTGGCCGCGGTGCGCTTCGTCGCCGTGTTCGCCCGCCGCTACCTGGGCGGCCGGCTCTCCCTCGACGTCCAGCACGACCTGCGCACCCGGCTGTTCACCTCGCTGCAGCGCCTCGACGGGCCCGCGCAGGACGCGCTGCGGACCGGCCAGGTGGTGTCGCGGTCCATCACCGACCTGCAGCTGGTGCAGGGGCTGCTCGCGATGGTGCCGCTGTCGCTCGGCTCGGCCGTGCAGCTGGTGGTCTCCCTCGTGGCCATGGCCTACCTCTCCCCGCTGCTCACGGTGGTCGCACTGGTCGTGGTGCCGCTGGTCGCGGTGGCCGCGGGCACGGCGCGGCGCTCCCTGTTCCCCGCCACCTGGGCCGCGCAGCAGCGGGCTGCCGACGTCGCCCAGCACGTCGAGGAGACCGTCACCGGGGTGCGGGTGGTCAAGGGCTTCGGCCAGGAGGAACGCGCCACCGCCGAGCTCGAGGGCGCCGCCCGCCGGCTCTACGCCGACCGGCTGCGGGCGGCCCGGATCAACGCGCGCTTCGCCCCCACCCTCGCCGCCCTGCCCCAGCTGGGCCTGGTCGGGGTCATCGGGGTCGGCGGCGTGCTGGCGCTGCGCGGCGACCTGACCGTGGGCACCTTCCTGGCCTTCGCCACCTACCTCAGCGCGCTGTCCGGGGTGGCGCGGCTGCTGGCCGGGCTCGTCGTCAGCGGCCAGCTGGCCCGGGCGGCCGTGGAACGGGTCGGCGACGTCATCGACGCCCGCCCGGGGGTGCGCGAGCCCGCCGCACCGCAGGACCTGCCCGACGGCCCCCTGGGGGTCACCTTCACCGGCGTCGAGTTCGGCTACACCGCGGACGACCCGGTGCTGACCGGGCTCGACCTCGACGTCGCCCCCGGGGAGACGGTGGCCCTCGTCGGCCCGGCCGGCTCCGGCAAGTCGACCACCGCGCTGCTGCTGGCCCGCTTCTACGACGTCTCGGCCGGCTCGGTGCGGCTCGGGGCGGGCGCGCACCGCGTCGACGTCCGCGACCTCCGCCTGGCCGACCTGCGCGGCGCGCTGGGCGTGGTCTTCGAGGAAGCGTTCCTCTTCTCCGACTCCGTCGCGTCCACCATCGCCTACGGCCGGCCCGACGCGGGCCCCGCCGAGGTGCGGGCCGCGGCGGACGCGGCCCAGGCCACCGGGTTCGTCGAGGCGCTGCCCGACGGGTTCGACACCCTCGTCGGGGAGCGCGGGCTGACCCTGTCCGGCGGGCAGCGCCAGCGCCTGGCCCTGGCCCGCGCGCTGCTCACCGACCCCCGGGTGCTGGTGCTGGACGACGCCACCTCCGCCGTCGACGCCGCGACGGAGGCCGCGATCCAGGAGACCCTGCGCGAGGTGACCTCGCGGCGCACCACGCTGCTCGTCGCCCACCGGCGCTCCACCCTCGCGCTGGCCGACCGGGTCGCCCTCGTGGTCGGGGGCCGGGTGGTCGACGTGGGCACGGAGGCCGAGCTCACGGCCCGCTCGGCGACGTTCCGCGGCCTGCTCGCCGGGCCCGGTGACGCGCTGGTCGAGACGCCCGACCCGGCGGCGGCCCGCGACCCGTGGCCGGACACCGGCACCGGCACCAGCACCGACGGGGGCCCCACCGGTGGCACGGCCGGTGCGCTGGCCGTCCCGCCCACCCCGGGGCTGCGCGCCGCGGTGGCCGCGCTGCCCGTCGCCGCCGACCGGCCCGACCCCGCCGACGTGCCCGCGATCGAGCGCGGCTTCCGGCTGCCCGACCTGCTCGCCCCGGTGCGGCTGGGCCTCGCGGTGGTCGTCGGCCTCGTCGCGGTCGACGCCGCCGCCACCCTCGCCTTCCCCGCGCTGGTGCAGCGGGCCATCGACGGCGGCGTGGTGGCCGGGTCCGGACGTGCCCTGGCCGTGACGGTGGCCGTCGGGCTGGGGGTGGTCGCGCTGGACTGGGCGGTGGTCGCCGCGCAGACGGTGCGCACCGCCCGCGTCGGGGAGCAGGTGCTGTTCTCGCTGCGGGTGCGCAGCTACACCCACCTGCAGCGCCTCGGCCTGGACTTCTACGAGCGCGAGCTGGCCGGCCGCATCATGACGCGGATGACGACCGACGTCGACGCGCTGGCGACGTTCCTGCAGACCGGGCTGGCCACGGCGGTGGTGAGCGTGCTGACCGTCCTCGGCGTCAGCGCGGCGCTGCTGCTGACCGACGGCGTGCTGGCCGCGGTCGCGCTGGCCGTGCTGCCGGTGCTCGTCGTCGCCACCGTGGTGTTCCAGCGCGCCTCCTCCCGGGCCTACGCCGACGCCCGGGAGAAGGTCGGCCTGGTCAACGCCGACCTGCAGGAGAACGTGGCCGGGCTGCGGGTCAGCCAGGCCTACGTCCGGGAGGAGCGCTCGGCCGGGCGCTTCGTCGCGCGCAGCGCGGACTACCGGCGCAGCCGGATGCGGGCGCAGCGGGCCATCTCGCTGTACTTCCCGCTGGTCGCGCTGCTCACCGACCTGGCCCAGGCCGCGGTGCTGCTCGTCGGGGCGGGGCGGGTCGCCTCGGGCACCACGAGCGTGGGCGCGCTCACCGCCTTCGTCCTCTACCTCGGCCTCTTCCTGGCCCCCGTGCAGCAGCTCAGCCAGGTGGTCGACGGCTACCAGCAGGCCCGGGTCGGCCTGGGGAGGATCGGTGACCTGCTGGCCACCCCCAGCTCGGTCCGGGAGCGCGAGGGCGCGGCGCCGCTGACCGCCCACCTGCGCGGCGAGGTCCACCTCGACCACGTCGGCTTCCGCTACGCGGGCGCCCCGGTCGACGCGCTGACCGACGTCGACCTGCACGTGCCCGCCGGGGCCACGGTCGCGCTGGTGGGCCGCACGGGGGCGGGCAAGTCGACGGTGGTCAAGCTGCTGGCGAGGTTCTACGACCCCACGGCCGGCGCGGTGCGGGTCGACGGCACCGACCTGCGCGACCTGGCGCTGGGCGACTACCGCCGCCGGCTGGGGGTGGTGCCGCAGGAGCCGCACCTGTTCACCGGCGACGTCGCGTCCAACATCGCGTACGGCCGGCCGGGGGCGTCCCGGGCGGAGGTGACCGCCGCGGCGGACGCCGTGGGGGCGCTGCCCGTGCTCGCGGCGCTGCCGGCCGGGCTGCGCCAGCCCACCGGGGAGCGCGGCCAGGGCCTCTCGGCCGGGCAGCGCCAGCTCGTGGCGCTGGCCCGGGCCGAGCTGGTGGACCCGGACCTGCTGCTGCTCGACGAGGCCACCGCCGCGCTCGACCCCGCCACCGAGGCCGCCGTGCTCCGAGCCGGGGACCGGGTGACGCGCAGCCGCACCGCCGTCGTCGTCGCGCACCGGCTCGCCACGGCCCAGCGGGCCGACCTCGTGGTCGTGCTCGACGGCGGCCGGGTGGTCGAGCAGGGCAGCCACGACGCGCTGCTCGCGCTCGACGGCCACTACGCCCGGCTGTGGCGGGCGGGGGACCTCGACGGCGCCCGTCCGACCCAGCCGGCCTGAGCCGCCCGACCGTGACGGGGACCTCCTCCCGGCGAGCTGCGCCGGGGACGTACCGGGCGCGTGGAAGGTCTAGCCTGACCGGCAGGTGTGCTCACAGGAGACGATATGGAATCGAGGCGAACACCTGCCGTGACCCGCAGTTCCGTGCCTAGCAGCCCGGGGTCCCAGTTCGGGGCCAACGAGTGGCTCGTCGACGAGATGTACCGCCGCTACCAGGAGGACCCGTCGTCGGTCGACGAGGCCTGGCACGAGTTCCTGGCGGACTACTCCCCCGACGACGGCGGCAGCGACCCCGCCGCCCCGGCCGCCTCCACCGGCGGCGGGAAGGCCGGCCCGGGGGCCTCCTCCGGCGGTGGCAGCGCCCGCAACGGCAGCTCGGCCAACGGCAGCGCGGGCAACGGGAGCTCGGGCACGAAGGCCCCGGAGAAGAAGGCCCCGGAGACGAAGGCCCCCGCGGAGGAGACCCCGGCGGCGAAGGCGCCCGAGAAGAAGGCCACCGCGGCGAAGGCGGCTGCGCCGAAGTCAGCCACGCAGAAGTCCAACACGGAGAAGGCCCCGGCGACGGAGCAGCCGGCCGCGAAGGCCCCGGCGCCGGCCAAGGCCGCCGCGCCCGCGGAGTCGGCCAAGCCGGCGGTCCGCTCCGGCGGCTCCGCGGGCGCGTCCGACACCGCCGAGGACGAGGACGAGCCCACCGAGTCCGCCAGCGTGCTGCGCGGCGCGGCGAACGCCGTGGCCAAGAACATGTCGGCCTCGCTGAGCGTGCCCACCGCCACCAGCGTGCGGGCGGTGCCCGCCAAGCTCATGTTCGACAACCGCATCGTCATCAACAACCACCTCAAGCGGACCCGCGGCGGGAAGATCTCCTTCACCCACCTGCTGGGCTACGCGATCGTGCGGGCCGTCGAGGCCTTCCCGAACCTCAACCGCCACTTCGAGGAGCGCGACGGCAAGCCCACCGTCGTCACCCCGGCCCACACCAACCTGGGCCTGGCCATCGACCTGCCGGGCAAGAACGGCTCCCGCTCCCTCGTCGTCGCCGCCATCAAGGGCGCCGAGACGATGAGCTTCGGCCAGTTCTGGTCGGCCTACGAGGACATCATCCGCCGGGCGCGCGACGGGAAGCTCACCGGCGAGGACTTCGCCGGGGTCACCATCTCGCTGACCAACCCCGGCACCATCGGCACCGTGCACTCGGTGCCGCGGCTGGTCCAGGGCCAGGGCGCGATCATCGGCGCGGGCGCGATGGAGTACCCCGCCGAGTTCCAGGGGGCCAGCGACAAGCGGCTCGCCGAACTCGGGGTGGGCAAGATCCTCACGCTCACCTCGACCTACGACCACCGGATCATCCAGGGTGCCGAGTCCGGCGACTTCCTGCGTACGATCCACCAGCTGCTCCTCGGCGAGGACGGCTTCTACGACGACATCTTCGACTCGCTGCACATCCCCTACGAGCCGATCCGCTGGCGCCAGGACATCCCCGAGGGCGCGGTGGACAAGAACACCCGCGTCCTGGAGATCATCGAGGCCTACCGCAACCGCGGGCACCTCATGGCCGACACCGACCCGCTGGGCCGCGGGGCGCGCAACCACCCCGACCTCGACGTGCTCAACCACGACCTGACGCTGTGGGACCTCGACCGCGAGTTCAACGTGGGCGGGTTCGCCGGCCAGGAGCGGATGAAGCTGCGCGACGTCCTCGGCGTGCTGCGCGACTCCTACTGCCGCAGCGTCGGCGTGGAGTACACCCACATCCTCGAGCCCGAGCAGCAGGCGTGGCTGCGGCAGCGGGTGGAGCGCCCGCACACCAAGCCGACGCTGGCCGAGCAGAAGTACATCCTCAACCGGCTCAACGCCGCCGAGGCGTTCGAGACGTTCCTGCAGACGAAGTACGTCGGGCAGAAGCGCTTCTCGCTCGAGGGCAGCGAGTCGACCATCCCCATGCTCGACGCGGTGCTCGACCAGGCCGCGGAGAACGGCCTCGACGAGGTCGTCATCGGCATGCCGCACCGCGGCCGGCTCAACGTGCTGGCCAACATCGTCGGCAAGCCCTACCAGCAGATCTTCACCGAGTTCGAGGGCAACCTGAACCCGACGCAGGCCCACGGGTCCGGCGACGTGAAGTACCACCTCGGCGCCGAGGGCAAGTACATCCAGATGTTCGGCGACAACGACGTCGCGGTCTCGCTGACCGCGAACCCGTCGCACCTCGAGGCCGTGGACCCGGTGCTCGAGGGCCTGGTGCGCGCCAAGCAGGACCTCCTCGACAAGGGCGAGGAGGGCTTCACCGTGATGCCGCTGATGATGCACGGCGACGCGGCGTTCGCCGGGCAGGGCGTGGTGGCGGAGACGCTCAACCTGGCCCTGCTGCGCGGCTACCGCACCGGCGGCACCGTGCACGTCATCGTCAACAACCAGGTCGGCTTCACCACCGCCCCCGAGCACTCCCGCTCCAGCGAGTACTGCACCGACGTGGCCAAGATGATCGGGGCGCCGATCTTCCACGTCAACGGCGACGACCCGGAGGCCTGCGTCTGGGTCGCCCGCCTCGCCGTCGAGTACCGCCAGGCCTTCGGCAAGGACGTGGTCATCGACCACATCTCCTACCGCCGGCGCGGGCACAACGAGGGGGACGACCCCTCGATGACGCAGCCGCGCATGTACGACCTCATCGACACCAAGCGCAGCGTCCGCAAGAGCTACACCGAGGCCCTCATCGGCCGCGGCGACCTGTCCATGAAGGAGGCCGAGGCGGCGCTGCGCGACTACCAGGGCCAGCTCGAGCGGGTGTTCAACGAGGTCCGCGAGATCGAGAAGTACACCCCGGAGCCCAGCCCGTCGGTCGAGGCGGACCAGGTGGTCCCGACCAAGGTCGACACCGCGGTCAGCGCCGAGGTGCTCGCCCGCATCGGCGACGCACACACCGACCTGCCCGAGGGCTTCTCCGCCCACCCGCGGGTCAAGCCGGTGCTCGAGCGCCGGGCGACGATGGCCCGCGAGGGCGGGGTCGACTGGGGCTTCGGCGAGCTGCTCGCGTTCGGCTCGCTGGTCATGGAGGGCCGCACCGTGCGGCTCTCCGGGCAGGACTCGCGCCGCGGCACCTTCACCCAGCGCCACTCGGTGGTCATCGACCGCAGGACCGGGGTCGAGTACACCCCGCTGCAGAACCTGGGCTCGGCCCACCAGGACGAGGACGACTCGGTCGGCAAGTTCCTGGCCTACGACTCGGCGTTGAGCGAGTTCGCCGCCGTCGGCTTCGAGTACGGCTACTCGGTGGGCGACCCCAGCGCGCTCGTGCTGTGGGAGGCGCAGTTCGGCGACTTCGTCAACGGCGCGCAGTCGATCATCGACGAGTTCATCTCCTCCGGCGAGGCCAAGTGGGGGCAGCGCTCCGACGTGGTGCTGCTGCTGCCCCACGGCCACGAGGGCCAGGGCCCGGACCACACCTCGGGTCGCATCGAGCGCTGGCTGCAGCTGTGCGCGGAGGGCTCGATGACGGTGGCGGTGCCGTCCACCCCGGCGAACTACTTCCACCTGCTGCGCCGCCACGCCATCGACGGCGTGCACCGCCCGCTGGTGGTGTTCACCCCGAAGTCGATGCTGCGGCTCAAGGCCGCCACCAGCCAGGTCGCCGACTTCACCGAGGGCAGCAAGTTCCACTCGGTGATCGACGACCCGACGTTCGAGAACGACGGCGGGGACGCATCGAAGGTCCGCAAGGTCCTGCTGTGCAGCGGCAAGCTGTACTGGGAGCTCGCGGCGCGGCAGGCCAAGGAGGGCATCACCGACACCGCGATCGTGCGGGTCGAGCAGCTCTACCCGGTGCCGCGCCGCCGCCTCACCGAGGCGCTGGACCGCTACCCGAACGCCGAGGAGGTGCGCTGGGTCCAGGAGGAGCCGGCGAACCAGGGCGCGTGGCCGTTCTACGGGCTGAACCTGCCGGAGCTGCTGCCGGACAAGCTGCAGCGCCTCGTGCGGGTCTCGCGTCGGGCCATGGCCGCCCCGTCGGCCGGGTCGTCGAAGGTGCACGCGGTGGAGCAGGCCGCGCTCATCGACGACGCGTTCGCCTGAGCGGCGCGGGCGTGTACTTCACCGACCGCGGCATCGAGGAGCTGGAGAGCCGGCGCGGCGGCGAGCAGGTGAGCCTGGAGTGGCTGGCCGGGCGCCTGCGTGTGTTCGTCGACCTCAACCCGGAGTTCGAGGACGCCGCGGAGCGCTTCGCGACGTTCCTGGCCCGCGACGATGCCGACGACCTGGACGCCGACCTCGACGACTGAGCAGTCCCCACCGGACGGACCCCCGGACGGGCGAGGCCCCCACCGCGGTGCGGTGGGGGCCTCGTCGTGGTCGGACCGGGGTCAGCCGAGGCCCTTGTCCTTGAGGAACTGCCCGGCGACGGTCTGCGCCGGCTGGTTGTCCACCGAGACCTGGCGCAGCAGCGAGGCCAGGGTGGCGGTGTCGAGCGCCTTGGAGATGTCGTTCAGCTTCGACTTCGCCGCGTCCGACAGCGAGCCGTCCTTGTACAGCGGCACCACGTTCTGGGCGGGGAAGACGTTCTTCGGGTCGGCCAGGCTGACGAACGTGCCGTCGACCAGCGTCGGGTCGGTGCTGTAGAGGTCCGCCGCCTGCACGGTGCCGTCCTTGAGCGCCTGGACCGTCAGCGGGCCGCCGGTGTCGAGCGCCTGGAACCGCTGGAAGGTGCAGCCGTACTTGTCCTTGAGCCCGACGAGGCCGGCCTGCCGGGTCTCGAACGAGCCGGAGCCGCCGACGACGAACTGCCCGCACACCGGGACCATGTCCTCGATGGACTTCAGGTTGTACTGCTGGGCGGTCTCGGGCGTCACCGCGACGACGTCCTTGTCCTCCGCCGGGGAGTACTCGAGCACCTTGAGGTCCTGCGGCAGGGCGGCCTGCAGCGCGGTGTAGACCTCGTCGGAGGAGGCCGCGGTGGCCGCCTTGTCGTACTGCAGCAGCAGGTTGCCGGTGTAGTCGGGGATCACCGAGATCTCCCCGTTCTGCATGGCGCCGAGGTAGATCTCGCGGGCGCCGATGTTGAGCTTCTTCGTCACGTTCACCCCCGCGGCCTGCAGCCCGCCGGCGTAGATCTCCGCCAGCAGCTCGTTCTCGGGGAAGTTGGCCGAGCCGACGATGACGTTGTCCTGGCTGGCCTGGCCACCGCCGAGGGCGGTGTCCGAGCTGCCGCACGCGGTCGCGGCGGTGGCGACGACGGCGAGGGCCGCCAGCGCGACGACGCCACGGCCTCTGCCGGCCCGCAGCCTGGTCCTGGTTCGGGTCATGCTGGTGTCCTCTCCTGGTCGGGTCCCCGTCGGGAGAGCACCGAGCGGCGGCGGGGACCCGCGAGGAGCCGCAGCCCGGTCGGGACGACGAGACGCTGCAGTCCGGCCAGCGCGACGTCGACGAGCACGGCGAGCAGCGCGATGAGCACCGCCCCGGAGACGACCTGCGGCACGTCACGCTGCAGCAGGCCGGAGACGATGTACTGCCCGAGGGTGCCCTGCGCCACGAGCGCGGCGATCGGCACGGTGGCCACCACCTGCAGCATCGCGGTGCGCACGCCGCCGAAGATCACCGGCATCGCGTTGGGCAGCTCGACCCGCAGCAGCACCTGCGGCTCGGTCATGCCCACCCCGCGGGCCGCGTCCGGCAGGTCCGGGTCGACCCCGGAGACGCCGGCCAGGGTGGCGAGCATGACCGGCGGCACGGCCAGCACCACGAGCGTGATGATCAGCCAGGTGAGGCTGATGGAGAAGCTGGAGACCAGCAGCAGCACCAGGCCGAGGCTGGGGATGGCCCGCAGCGCCGTGGCCGAGCCGAGCACCAGGGTCGCGCCGCGGCCGGTGTGCCCGATCAGCGCGCCCACCGGCAGCGCGATCAGCACGGCGATGGCCACGGCGAGCAGCGAGTAGCTCAGGTGCTCCACGGCGCGGGTGACGATGCCGTTCTGCCCGCCGTAGTTGGCCCCGTCGGTCAGGAAGTCCAGGACCTGCGTGACGATCACGACGCCCCCGCCCGCAGCCACGGCGTCAGCGCCTTCTGCACGCCGACGACGACCGCGTCGCCGACGAGCGCGATGAGCGCGACCAGCACGATGCCGACCAGCTGGGGCGGGACGAAACTGCGGGCGAACCCGAAGGTGAACAGCTCGCCGAGCCCGCCCGTGCCGATGAGTGCCCCGATGCTGACCAGGCTGACGTTGGACACCACGGCCACCCGCAGCCCGGCCGCGATCACGGGCACCGCCAGCGGCAGCTCGACGGTGAGGAAGCGGCGGACCGGGGCGAAGCCCATGGCCGTCGCCGCGGTCAAGGTGGCCGGCGGCAGCGCGTCGAGCGCGCCCACCGTGCTGCGCGTGAGCAGGCAGATCGTGTACGCGCTCAGCGCCACGACGATGTTGATCGACCCGGTGAACGGGGTGCCGAGGATGAACGGCAGCGCCACGAACAGCGCGAGCGACGGGATCGTGTAGATCACGCTGGTGGTGCCCAGGATCAGCGCCCGCGCGGTCGCGGTGCGGCTGGCCACCCAGCCCAGCGGCACGGCCACCACCAGCCCGACCAGGATCGGCACGAAGGACAGGTACAGGTGCTGGCCGAAGTCGGTCAGGATCTGCTGCTGGTAGATGGAGTTGGACAGGTACTCACCCACCGGCCATCTCCTTGCGGTGGGCGTCGATCCGCTCCAGGACCTCGGGCCCGCGCACGGCGCCGAGCAGCGCACCGTCGCCGTCGACCACCAGCCCCTGCCCGGACGGCGAGCTGAGCGCGGCGTCGAGGGCCGAGCGCAGCGGCTCGCCCCGGCGGTGCAGCGAGCCCCCGGGGACCACGTCGGCCGCCTCGGTGGCCCCGGGGCGCAGCCAGCCGTGGGGTCGGCCGTCGCGCAGCACCAGCCGCCACCCGGTGGCGGGCTCGACCCCGGCCGAGAGCTGCTCCTCGGCGACGGTGTCGACCTCGGCCAGCGGCAGCGCGTCGTCACCGGTGAAGCTGAGCCCGCGGTAGCCGCGGTCCCGGCCGACGAAGGAGGCGACGAAGTCGTCGGCGGGGCGGGCCAGCAGCTCGCGCGGCCTGTCGTACTGCGCCAGGTGCCCGCCCTGGCGGAACACCGCGACGCGGTCACCGAGGCGCACGGCCTCGTCGATGTCGTGGGTGACGAACAGGATGGTCTTGCCCAGCTCGGACTGCAGCCGCAGCAGCTCGTCCTGCAGCCGCTCGCGCACCTCGGGGTCGACCGCGCTGAACGGCTCGTCCATGAGCAGCACGGGCGGGTCGGCGGCCAGCGCCCGGGCCACCCCCACGCGCTGCTGCTGCCCGCCGGAGAGCTGGGCGGGGTAGCGCGACGCCAGGTCGGGGTCGAGGCCGACGACGTCGAGCAGCTCGCGGGCCCGCTCCCGCGCCTTCGCCTTCTTCGTGCCGGCCAGCATGGGCACGGTGGCCACGTTGTCCAGCACCGTGCGGTGCGGGAACAGCCCTGCGCTCTGGATGACGTAGCCGATGCCCCGGCGCAGCTCGGCGGGCTCACCGCTCATCACGTCGGTGCCGTCGAGCAGGACCTGGCCGCTGGTGGGCTCCACCATGCGGTTGACCATCCGCAGCGACGTCGTCTTGCCGCAGCCCGACGGGCCCACGAAGACCGTGATCTCCCCGTCGGGCACGGTCAGCGAGAGCGAGTCCACGGCCGTGGTGCCGTCCGGGTAGCGCTTGGTCACGTCGCGGAACTCGATCACGGAGGTGTTCCCCTCGTCAGCGGTCCCGGCAGGACGATCCTGGTCGGGCCCAGCGCCTGGGTCAGGGCCAGCGCCCGGTGGACAGTGCGGAGGAACCCTAACCACGAGCACGCCCGGGGCGCAGCGGACGACGGGAGATCCGCGCGACCCGGGCGGTGTGGTTGCCCGATCGTTACCTGGCTCAGCCCTCGCGGGCGACCCCCTCGGCGCGGGCCGCGGCCGCGACGGCCGCGGCCACGGCGGGTGCGACGCGGGGGTCCAGCGCGCTCGGCACGATCGCGTCGACGGACAGCGACTCGGCGGCCACCGCGGCGATGGCCTGCGCCGCGGCCAGCTTCATGCCCTCGGTGATGCGGGTGGCGCCGACGTCGAGCGCGCCGCGGAACACCCCGGGGAAGGCGAGCACGTTGTTGATCTGGTTCGGGAAGTCGCTGCGGCCCGTGGCGACGACCGCGGCGTGCCGCGCGGCCACGTCGGGGTGCACCTCCGGGGTGGGGTTGGACAGCGCGAACACGATCGCCCCCGGCGCCATCGAGGCGACCACGTCCTCCGACACCGTGCCCGAGCTCAGCCCCAGGAAGACGTCGGCACCGGCCATGGCCTCGGCCAGGCCCCCGGTGCGGCTGAACGGGTTGGTCCGCGCGGCGAGCTCGGCCTTGACGGGGGTGAGGTCCTCGCGGTGGGTGCCGATGATGCCGCGGGAGTCGAGCACGGTGACGTCGGCCGCGCCCGCGGCCAGCAGGATGTTCGCGCAGGCCACGCCGGCCGCGCCGGCCCCGGAGACGACCACCCGCAGCCCGGTCAGGTCGCGGTCGAGCGCCTGCGCCGCGCCCCGCAGGGCGGCCAGCACGACGATGGCGGTGCCGTGCTGGTCGTCGTGCATGACGGGGCAGTCCAGCGCGGCGACGAGCTTGGCCTCCAGCTCGAAGCACCGCGGGGCGCTGACGTCCTCGAGGTTGACGGCGCCGAAGCTGGGGCGCAGCCGCACCAGGGTCTCGACGATCTCGTCGACGTCGGTGGTGTCGAGCACGAGGGGGATGGAGTCCAGGTCGGCGAAGGACTTGAACAGCGCCGACTTGCCCTCCATGACGGGCAGGGCGGCGCGCGGGCCGATGTCGCCGAGGCCGAGCACGGCGGTGCCGTCGCTGACCACGGCGACCAGCCGCGAGGCCCAGGTGTAGGTGCGGGCGAGGCCGGCGTCCGCGGCGATCGCGGAGCTCACCTCGGCCACCCCGGGGGTGTAGGCGATGGAGAGGTCCCGGGCCGTGTCGAGCGCCACCGTCCCCGTCACCGACAGCTTGCCGCCGCGGTGGGCGTCGAAGATCTCGTCGTCGGTGAGCGCCGGGGCGGTGCTGCCCCGCTCGGTCGGTCGCTGTGCCTCGAACACGGTGGTCACGTCGTCCCTCCTCGGGATGGCGGCGCGAGGCCCGCGCCCGGGGAGGGGCGGCGGCTCGCGCCGGGTGTGGCGCAGGGGTGGCGGGCATCCGTCACGGGGCGGGGCCCACCCAGGGGTGGTCAGCGGGCGGGGCGGAGCGGTCGGCTCCCGGCACGGCCCGGGCGCTGGGGTGACCAGCGTCGTCCGGCGGCGGTCGGCCACCGGGTGCGGGTCCAGTGTGGCATCCCCGCTCCCGGCCGGTCGAGCCGCCCCTCCGGGGCCGCGCCGTACCCTGACGCCCGTGCGCACACGCGAGCTCGCCATCGCCGGGGCCTGGGAGTTCGAGCCCACCGTGTTCCCCGACGACCGCGGGTCCTTCGTCGCCCCGTTCCAGGCCGAGGCGTTCCGGGAGGCGACGGGGCACGACCTGGCCCTGGGCCAGACGAACCACAGCGTCTCCCGCCGCGGGGTGGTCCGGGGCGTGCACGTGGCCGACACCCCGCCCGGGCAGGCGAAGTACGTCTACTGCGCCCGCGGCGCCCTGCTCGACGTCGTGGTGGACCTGCGCGTCGGGTCGGAGACCTTCGGCCACCACGAGGCGGTGCTGCTGGAGTCGGTGCGCGGCAACGCGGTCTACCTCTCGGAGGGCCTCGGGCACGCCTTCGTCGCGCTCGACGACGACACCGCCATGGCCTACCTGTGCACGACCGGCTACCGGCCGGGCGCCGAGCGCGGCGTGGACCCGCTCGACCCCGAGCTGGCGCTGCCCTGGCCCAGCGAGCTCGACCTCGTGCTCTCCGACAAGGACCGCGCCGCCCCGAGCCTGGCCCAGGCCCTCGACGCGGGGTGGCTGCCCGAGCTGGCCGCGTGCCAGGAGTGGGTCGAGGGGCTCCGCGCCCGGGCCTGACGGTCCCCCACCCGGTGTCAGCCGCCGCGCAGCCGGCGCGGCCGCGGGTGCAGCCGTGCCGCCACCACGGCCACCACGGTGGCGGGGCCGAGGGTGCGGGAGTCGGTGGAGCCGTCCGGGAAGTCGCCCCGGACGTCCCAGCCCTGCCGGACGTCCCCGCCGCCGCCGGGCGCGCGGCCCGCGAGGCGCTTGACGGAGAGCTGCTCCGGGCGGGCGGCCCAGCGCACCAGCGCCACGTCGCCGGGCCGCGGCCGCAGCACGGACCACGCCAGCACCACGTCCCCGTCGGACAGGGTGGGGCTCATCGACGGGCCCCGGACCAGCACCCGGCGGGGCAGCACCGACCCGGCTCCTAGCCCCCGCACCGCACCCCTCCTCCGTCGCCCACCGGGCCGCCCCGGCGTCCCCGTCGCGTCGCCAGGTCCTCGCTGCCGCAAGCGGTTCGCAGCACGGGCCGGGTGGGGCGTCCCGGCGTAGGGTCGGCCCCGTTCGATCTTCCACCACCGACGCCCCGCTCCGCACGGGCGTCCCCGTCACAGGAGGAACCGTGGGTCTGCTGTCCCGCCTGACCACCCCCCGCCTCACCGCGACCGCCCACTGCGACCTGCCCTGCGGTGTCTACGACCCCGCCCAGGCCCGCATCGAGGCCGAGTCCGTCAAGGCCATCCAGGAGAAGTACCAGGGCAACGACGACCCGGCGTTCCGCGCCCGGGCCATCGAGATCAAGGAGCAGCGCTCCGAGCTGGTCAAGCACCACCTCTGGGTGCTGTGGACCGACTACTTCAAGCCCCCGCACTTCGAGAAGTACCCCCAGCTGCACGAGCTGTTCAACAAGGCGACCAAGGCCGCCGGCGGCGGTGCCGACGGCACCAAGAGCTCGAACGACCCGGCCACCGGCCAGGCGCTGCTCGACCAGATCGCCGAGATCGACCGCATCTTCTGGGAGACCAAGCAGGCTGCCTGACGCTGCTGCTCCCGACGCCCGCCCCACCACCCGGTGGGGCGGGCGTCGTGCTGAGCGGGGTCGGGCTCAGGTGGTCCGGAAGCTGGCCGTCCACCGGACCCGGCCCGGGGCCACCTCGCCGTGGCTGCGGGCGGTGCGGCCCGTCAGGTCGGGGAACAGCCCCCGCGGCAGCGCGACGGACATCGCCTCGGCCAGCAGCGCCTCGTCGACGTCCCACTGCGACAGGACGGCCGGCAGCACCAGCTCCACCTCGATCGGCTCCCCCACCGCCCCGATGATCGTCGCGACCGGCGCGCCGCGCCCGCTCAGGCGGGGACGCAGCTGACCGGGGCGTCGACCCGCACGCCGACCACGTCGCCCGTGGCGGGCAGCGGGCCCGCCCGCGCGCGGGCTCGCAGCGTGGTGCCTGCCGCGTCCCCGGTCCCGCCGACGACGAGGTGGACCACCGCGTCGTGGCCGTAGAAGTCCACCGCCGTGACCCGGGCCGCGATCTCGCTGCCGGGTCCGGTCCCCGCGCCGGCGGGGAGGACCTCGAGGTGCTCCGGGCGCAGCACCACCAGGGCGTCACCGGCGGGCACCGGGCCGGCCACGTCGAGCTCGCCGAGCATGTCGGTCCGGGCGCGCCGGCCCGCCACGGTGCACGGCAGCAGCATCGCGTCCCCGACGAACGTCGCGCAGAACGCGTCCACCGGCGCCTGGTACACCGCGCGGGGCTCCCCCACCTGGGCGACCACCCCGTCGCGCAGCACGGCCAGCTGGTCGGCCATCGACAGCGCCTCGTCCTGGTCGTGGGTGACCAGCACGGCGGTGGCCCCCGCCGCCCGCAGCGCCGCCGCCACCGCGGCCCGCGTCTGGCCGCGCAGGCCCGCGTCGAGGGCGGAGAACGGCTCGTCGAGCAGCACCAGCTCCGGTCGCGGGCCCAGCGCGCGCGCCAGGGCCACCCGTTGCTGCTGCCCGCCGGAGAGCTCGCTGGGCAGCCGCCCCGCCAGGTCGGGCTCCAGGCCCACCAGCGCCATGAGCTCGGTGGTCCGCGCGCCCCGGCCGCGCTGCGCCCGGGGCAGGCCGAAGGTGATGTTCGCGGCGACGTCGAGGTGCGGGAACAGCGCCCCCTCCTGCGCCACGTACCCCACCCGGCGGCGCTGCGGCGGGACCGCGCGGCCGGCACCCGCCACGGTCCGCCCGCCGAGCGTGACGGTCCCCGCGTCCGGGGCGTCGAACCCGGCGACGAGGCGCAGCAACGTGGTCTTGCCGCAGCCGGAGGGACCCAGGACGGCGGTCAGGCTGCCCGAGGGCACGGTGAGGTCGACCCCGTCGAGCACGGGCGGGCCGCCGAACGCCTTGCGCACGTCGGTCAGGACGAGGTCGGTCACCCCACCAGCGTCCCAGACGGCGCCGCGCCCGCCGCGACGCTCCCCGGGGCGCCACCGTCCGGCTCGGCGCCGGGCCGGGGCCGGGCCACGGCCGCGCGGGTGAGCAGCCAGGTCGCCGGCGTGGAGACCAGCACGAGCAGGGCGGCGTAGGGCGCGGCGGCGGAGTACTCCAGCGCGCTGGAGTGGCTCCAGAACTGCGTCGCCAGCGTCCGGGTGCCCGTGGGGGCGAGCAGGAGGGTGGAGGTCAGCTCGGTCGAGGCCGCGATGAACACCAGGGCGGCCCCCGCCCCCAGCCCGGGGGCGAGCAACGGCACCTCGACCCGCAGGAACGTGGCGACCCGGCCGGCCCCGAGGCTGCGGGCGGCCTCGGCCAGCCCGGGCGGGGCCTGCGCGAGGGCGGCGCGGACGTTGGCCACCGCGCGCGGCAGGAACAGGATCGCGTAGGCCGCCAGCAGCATCCACACGGTCTGGTAGAGCGGGCGGGCGTGCCGGATGGCCAGCACCACCAGTGCGAGCGCGACGACGATGCCGGGCAGCGCGCTCGCGAACCACGTCGAGCGCTCGACGACGGTGGCCACCACCCCGCGGTGGCGCACGGCCAGCCAGCCCACGGGCAGGGCGAGCACGAGCGTCACCCCGGCCGCGACGAGACCCAGCCCCACGGTGCTGAGCACGGCCGGGCCGAGCCGGTCGAGGTCGGCCCCGGTGGTCGCGTCGAGCGCCAGCCAGCGCACCAGGATGCCCAGCGGGACGACGAGCGTGGCGCCGACGACCACCGCGAGACCGGCCGTCAGGGCCCCCCGGGCGCGGGTCACCACGGGCTGCCCGGGCCGGGCCGCTCCCTGCCCCACGCGGGCGTAGCGCGCCGAGCCCCGGGCGCCCTGCTCGGCGACCAGCAGCAGCAGGCACGCCAGCACGAGCACCGAGGCCAGCGCGGTCGCGGCGGGGCCGGCGAACGACGAGCGGTACTGGTCGTAGATCGCGGTGGTGAAGGTGGGGAACTGCAGCAGCTGCAGCGCGCCGAACTCCGAGAGCATGTGCAGCGCGACCAGCAGCGAGCCGCCGAGCAGCGCGGGCCGGACCTGGGGCAGCACGACGCGGCGGAACACCGCCCACTCCCCCAGGCCGAGGGCCCGGGCGGTGTCCTCCAGCGCCGGGTCCAGCCGGCGGAGCATGGCGACGACGGGCAGGTAGACCAGCGGGAAGTACGACGAGACGACGACGAGCAGCGCACCGTCGAGACCGTTCAGGCCGGGGGCCACGGAGATCCAGGCGTAGCTGGAGACGAACGCGGGCACCGCGAGCGGTGCGACGAGCAGCACGTGCCAGACGCGCCGGCCGACCACCGCGCGGCGCTCGACCACCCAGGCGGCGCCCACCCCGAGGACGGCGCAGAGCACCACGCCCAGCACCGTCAGCTCGGCGGTGTTGGCCAGCAGCTCGACGGTGCGGGCGCGCACGAGCAGCGTGCGGAGCTCCGCCAGCGGTGTCGTCGCGGTGAACCCGACGACGTAGGCGAGCGGGAGCAGGGCCAGCACCGCCACGCCGACGCCCCCCAGCAGGAGCGCGGGCGAGGCGCGCCGGGCGCCGCGGGTGCGGCCGGCCACGTCAGATGAGCCCGGCGCCGCGCATCAGCTCGACGACCTTCGGACCGTTCAGCGCGGTCACGTCGACGACGGGGGCGCCCAGCTCGGCCAGCGGGCGCAGCGCCGGGTTGGAGGGCACGCCGGAGGCGACGGTGTACTCCAGGTTGGTGCTCTGCGCCGACACCTCCTGGCCCTGGGTGCTGGTCAGGAAGGCCACCAGCTGCTGCGCCTGCGCCGGGTGCGCGCTCGAGGCGAGCACGCCGGCCCCGGACACGCTGACGAACGCCCCGGGGTCCTGGTCGCCCAGGAACTTCAGGGCCACGTTCGCCGTGTTCGGGGCGCCGCCGGCCTGGTCCTTGTACCAGTAGTAGTGGTAGATGATCCCGGTCTGGACCTCGCCGGAGTTGACGGCCTTGAGGACCGCGTTGTTGCCCTGGTAGATCCGGGCGTTGGACTTCAGCCCCGCGAGCCAGCGCGCGGTGGCCTCCTCGCCGCGCAGCTGCAGGACCGCGCTGACGATGGCCTGGAAGTCCGCGCCACCGGGGGAGATGCCGACCTTGCCCGCCCACGCCGGGTCGGCCAGGTCGAGCACGGACGCCGGCAGCTGGTCCTCGGTGAGAGCGCGGGTGTCGTAGGGCAGCACGGTGGCGCGGGCGGCCCACCCGACCCAGCTGCCGTCGGCGGCCTGGTACTGCGCGGGCACCTGCGCCCGGGTGGCCGCGTCGACGGGGGCGAGCAGGCCCGCACCGGCGACGAGGCTCATGGCCGGGGAGTTCTCGGTGACGAAGACGTCGGCGGGCGACGCGTCGCCCTCGGCGACGATCTGGTTGCCCAGCTCGGAGTCGTCCCCGTTGCGGAGCTCCACGGCGATGCCGGTCTGCGCGGTGAAGGCGTCCACCTCGGCCTGGCTGAGGTCCTCGTGCTGGGCGTTGTAGAGCACCAGCGTCGTGTCGCCGGCGTCGGACGAGCCGGAGCAGGCGGCGGCGGTGAGCGCGGTGGCGAGCGTGAGCGCGGCGACGGCGGCGCCGCGTCGGGCGCGGCGGCGGAGCGGGAGCATCGGGACCTCGCGGGGTGGGGGACGGGACGCCCGGCGGGGTCGACCCCGACCGGTGCAGGTGAGGCTAGCCTAAATCGGGCACGGTCCCCACCGACCGCCCCCACCCGGTCGTCCCCACCGGTCGCCCCCGCGCGACGCGGCCCGCCAGGATGGGGCCATGCACACGGCAGCGTCGCCCCCCGACCACCAGCACCGCGTGATCCTGCTGCGCCACGGGCAGACCGAGTGGTCGCAGTCCGGCCAGCACACGGGGACCACCGACATCCCCCTCACCGAGGACGGCGTCGCGCAGGCGCGGGCGGCGGCGGACCTGGTCACCGCGCTCGAGCTCGACCACCCGACCGTGATCACCAGCCCGCGCCGCCGCGCGACGCGCACGGCCGAGCTCGCCGGGCTGGACGTGGACGAGCAGACCGAGGACCTCGCCGAGTGGGACTACGGCGAGTACGAGGGCCTGACCACCCCGGAGATCCGGGAGACCGTGCCCGGCTGGACGGTGTGGACGCACCCCTGCCCGGGCGGGGAGACCGCGGAGCAGGTGCAGGCCCGGGCCGACCGCATCCTGGGCCGCGCCCGCGCCGTGCTGCTCGACGGTGACGTCGTGCTCGTGGGGCACGGGCACTTCTCCCGCGCGCTGCTGGCCCGCTGGGTGGGCATGGGCGTCACCGCGGGCATCCACTTCGGCATGTCCCCCGCCGGTCTCGCCGTGCTGGGCCAGGAGCACGGCCAGGACCAGATCGTGGCCATGAACATCACCCCGGCCCTGCCGTGACGGGCCCGGGCCCCGCTGCGGACGAGCCGACCCCCGCCGGGGCGGGGCGGGTGCCGCGACGGGTCGAGCCGGGTGACGTGGCCGCCGTCGTGGCCATGGTGCACGACCTGGCCGCGTACGAGCGCGCCGCGCAGGAGTGCACGCTGACGGCCCCGCAGCTGCACGCGGCGCTGTTCTCCGACGCGCCGGCGCTGTTCGGCCACGTCGTCGAGGACGGCGCGGGCGGCCTGGCCGGGTTCGCGCTGTGGTTCCTGAACTACTCGACGTGGGACGGCGTGCACGGGGTCTACCTCGAGGACCTCTACGTCCGGCCCGAGCTGCGCGGCGGCGGGCACGGCGCGGCGCTGCTCGCCGCCCTGGCCCGGGTGTGCGACGAGCGCGGGTACAGCCGGCTGACGTGGTGGGTGCTGGACTGGAACGCCCCGTCGATCGGCTTCTACCGCTCGCTGGGCGCGGTCCCGATGGACGAGTGGACGACGTTCCGGCTCAGCGGCGACGCCCTCGCCGCGCTCGCGGCCCGCGGCTGAGCGGGCCCGGTCAGGCCATCGGCGGACGGTACTGCCCGGCGACCCACTCCGAGGTGGCGCGGCCGAGCAGGAGCACCAGCACCGCGACCGCGACCAGGCCCATGACCACGCCCGCCAGCGCCTGGCCCGACCCGACGAGCAGGTACCAGGCCGCGCCGAGCAGCAGCACCTGCACCACCACGGCCGGGGCGCGCGCGGCGCGGCGGCCGCGCACCAGCGAGGCCCCGGCCAGCACGATGCCCACCCCCATCACCGCGAAGTACCCGGCGGTGCCGTAGCCCGAGCGGGCCGACGCGCCGGGGTCGGACGCGGTGGAGAACGCGATCGAGACCGCGAACACCAGCGCGGCCGCCCCCTGCAGGAGGACGACGACCCCGGCGCGGCGCACCGCCGCCGGGGCGGGCGGCGGGCCGGCCGGGTCGGTGCCGGTCGGCGGTGGGCTGGACGTCACGGGGCCAGGGTAGGACCCGGATAGGGTCGCTGCCCGTGCGTGCCCTGCTGATCGTCAACCCCAACGCGACCTCGACGACGGCGGCGGGGCGCGACGTGCTGGCGCGCGCACTGACCTCGGGGGTGCGGCTGCGCGTGGCCCACACCGACCACCGCGGGCACGCCGCCGAGCTCGCCCGCGGCGCCGTCGACGACGGCCTGGACCTGGTGGTCGTCCACGGCGGCGACGGCACCGTCAACGAGGCGGTCAACGGCATGCTCGGCGCGCCCGGCTCCTCGCCGGGGCCGCTGCCGGCGCTCGGGGTGCTGCCGGGCGGCTCGGCCAACGTCTTCGCGCGGTCCCTGGGCATCTCCCCCGAGCCCATGGCGGCCGCGCGGCAGCTGCTCGCCGCGGTCGACTCGGGGGCGCGCCGGCGGACCGGGCTGGGGGTGGCCGACGACCGCTGGTTCCTGTTCAACGCGGGGCTGGGCTGGGACGCGGAGGTGGTCGCCTCGGTGGACCGGCACCGCCGCCACGGCGGGGACGCCAGCCCCGCGCGCTACGTCCGGGCCGCGGTCGCCGGCTACGTCCGGGCACGGCGGCACCGCCTCGCGCTGCACGCGACGCTAGACGGGCCGGACGGGCGCGAGGAGGTGGGCGCGCTGCGGTCGTTGTTCGTCTCCGCGACGGACCCGTGGACCTACCTGGGGCCGCGCGCCGTGCACACCAACCCCGACACCCGCCCCGACCGCGGCCTGGGGGTGTTCGCGCTGCGCAGCATGGGCCTGGCCACGGTCGCCCGGGTCGTGCCGGCGATGCTCCGCGCGGGCGGGCAGCCCCGCTCGGCGGCGCTGCTGCGGCGCGACGACGTCGACCGCGTCGAGGTCCGCTGCGGCAGCGAGGTCGACCTGCAGCTCGACGGCGAGCACCTGGGCACCCGCACCGCGGTCACCTTCGCCCGGGCGCCCGAGGCGCTCGAGGTGGCGCTCGAGCCGCCGCGCCCGACCGGCTGAGCCGCCGGGCCCCCGGCGCCCGGTCGACACCGTCCCCGGACGGGGGGATCATGGCCCCACCAGCACGTCCACCCCGGGACCGCAGCGTGACGTGACGTGCAGCACGACCGGGACGCGACCCCTTGACTTGCCGACGTCGCGTGAAAGCATTCACAAGCAACAGCCCGGAAACATTCGGGTACACGTACGTGCCCACACCCCCCCGAGACGGTGCACCCCCCGCACCCAGCAAGGAGCAGACGATGGATTGGCGTCACAGGGCCATCTGCCGCGACGAGGACCCGGAGCTCTTCTTCCCGGTCGGCAACAGCGGTCCCGCCCTCGCCCAGATCGCCGAGGCCAAGGTCGTCTGCCGTCGCTGCCCCGTCGTCTCCGACTGCCTGGCCTGGGCGCTGGAGTCCGGCCAGGACGCCGGCGTCTGGGGCGCGATGAGCGAGGACGAGCGCCGCGCGCTCAAGCGGCGCAACGCCCGCAGCCGGGCCCGCTCGCGCGCCTGAGCCGCACCGCAGCCCACGTCGGGCCCGTCCCCAGCCGGGGGCGGGCCCGACGTGCGTCCGTGGTCAGCGGGTCTGCCGGTAGCGCCCGGAGAGCGGCACGCGCAGCACGGCCTCCGTGCCGCGCTCGGCGCCGCGGTGCAGGCCCAGCGTGCCGCGCAGCTCCGCGTCGACGAGCGTGCGCACGATCTGCAGGCCGAGCCGGTCGGCCCGGGCCAGGCTGAACCCCTCGGGCAGGCCCCTGCCGTCGTCGGCGACGACCAGCTCGAGCGCCCCCGCGGAACGCTCGGCCCGGATCTGCACCGTGCCCCGCTCGCCGGCGGAGTAGGCGTGCTCGATCGCGTTCTGCACCAGCTCGGTGAGCACCATGACCAGCGGGGTGGCCAGCTCGGCGGCCAGCACCCCGATGCGTCCGGTCCGCACCACCGCGATGTCGCTGGTCACGGTGGCGACGTCGGCCATCATCGGCACCAGGCGGTCGACCACGTCGTCGAGGTCGACGCGCTCGTCGACCGACATGGACAGCGTGTCGTGCACCAGGGCGATGGAGGCCACCCGGCGCACGGCCTCCGACAGCGCCCCGCGGGTCTCCTCGTTGCCGGTGCGCCGCGCCTGCAGCCGCAGCAGGGCCGCCACGGTCTGCAGGTTGTTCTTCACCCGGTGGTGGATCTCGCGGATGGTGGCGTCCTTGCTCAGCAGCGCCCGGTCACGCCGCTTGACGTCGGTGACGTCGCGGACCAGCACCAGGGCACCGCCGGGACGCCCTCCGGGGCGCAGCGGCAGGGCCCGCAGCAGGACGGTGGCGCCCCGGGCGTCGGCCTCCACGCGCGGGGTCGGCGACCCGCCGAGCGCGGCCCGCACCCGGCCGACGACCTCGCCGGCGTCGAACGGGTCGGTCACCAGCTCTCGGGTCACCTTGGCCAGCTCGGTGCCCACCAGCTCGACCGCCAGCCCCATGCGGTGGTAGGCCGAGACCGCGTTGGGGCTGGCGTAGAGCACGGTCCCGCTCGGGTCGACGCGGACCAGCCCGTCCCCGGCCCGTGGGCTGGAGTGCACGTCGGTCACCGACTCCCGCGGCGGGAAGGACCCGTCGGCGACCATCTGCGAGAGGTCGCCCGCGCACTCGAGGTAGGCCACCTCCAGCGGGCTCGCCGCCCGGTCCTGCGCGGTGGTCACGTCCCGGCCGAGCACGGCCACCACGACGCCCTCGCAGCGCACCGGCAGGGCGTGCCGGCGCAGCGGCACCCCCTCGTGCAGCAGCACGTCGGGGGCGGTGCGCGCCTCGCCGAGCTCGAGCGCCTCCCGGAGGTGGGCGTCGACGCCCGGGTCGGACCGCGAGCCCACCTCGTCCTCGGCGAAGACGGTGTGCGACGTGGTGGGCCGGGCCTGTGCGACGCAGAGCAGCGCCCCGCCCGGGTCGGTGCCGGGCTCGTCGGGGCGCACCCACATCCGGAAGTCGGCGAAGGAGAGGTCGGCCAGCAGCTGCCACTCCGAGACCAGCCGCTGCAGGTGCTCCACGGCGTGGCCGGGGAGGCTGGTGTGGACGGCGAGCAGCTCGCTGAGGGTGGACACCGGGGGCAGGTCTCGACGCGGGCCGGTCAGGAGATCACGGCGATGAGGTCGCCGGACCGGAGGACGTCGCCGACGGTGACCTCGACGTGGGACACGGTGCCGGCGAGCTCGGCCAGCACGGGGATCTCCATCTTCATCGACTCCAGGACCACCAGGGTGTCGCCCGCGGCCACCGGGTCGCCCGGGCGCACGACGACCTCGCCCACCGTGGCGACCATCTCCGCGACCACCCGCTCCCCCACCGGCCACCCCCTCGACGTCGGGCCCCGATCCAACCACGCCCCGTCCCGGGCGGGCGTGGGAGGATGGCACCAGCACCGTGCCCGGGCCCCGGGTGCGGACACCACCGCGACCGGCCCGCAGCGCCGGCCCCCGAGCAGGAAGGAGCCCGCGATGGCCAAGCGAGGCAACAAGCGGCGCGCCCGCAAGAAGAACAAGGCGAACCACGGCAAGCGCCCCAACGCCTGACCCGAGACACGACCGAGGCCCCCTCCCGCAGCTGCGGGTGGGGGCCTCGGTCGTGGTGAGGGAGCGGGTGGTCCTACTGCTCGCCGTGCTGGGAGACGCGGCTGCGGATGCGGTCGCGCAGGCCCGCGGGGGCGCGGTCGCCACCGCACTTGCGGCTGACCAGCAGCTTGACCTGCTCCTCGATGCCGAACGCGGTCAGGCAGGGGCCGCAGTCGTCGAGGTGGCGCTGCAGCCGGGCCCGGCTGTGCTCGTCGCACTCGTGGTCCAGGAACAGCCACACGTCGGCGATGACGGCGGAGCAGTCGAGCTGCTCCTCCTGCGGCGTGGTGGCGGGGTGGTCGTGGTCGGTGCTCATCGGGTCGCCTCCTCGGTCGCCCGGACGAACCCCCGGTCGGTGGCGACGTCGGCCAGCAGGCCGCGCAGCTGCTTGCGCCCGCGGTGCAGCCGGGACATCACGGTCCCGATGGGGGTGCCCATGATCTCGGCGATCTCCTTGTACGCGAAGCCCTCGACGTCGGCGTAGTACACCGCCATGCGGAAGTCCTCCGGCAGCGCGGCCAGCGCCTCCTTGATGTCGGAGTCCGGCAGCGCGTCGAGTGCCTCGACCTCGGCGGAGCGCAGGCCCCGGGAGGTGTGCTCGGCGGCGTCGGCGAGCTGCCAGTCGGTGATCTCGTCCGTCGGGTACTGCGCCGGCTGGCGCTGCTTCTTGCGGTAGGAGTTGATGTAGGTGTTGGTCAGGATGCGGTACAGCCAGGCCTTGAGGTTGGTGCCCTTGGAGAACGACCCGAAGGCGGAGTACGCCTTGAGGTAGGCCTCCTGCACCAGGTCCTCGGCGTCGGCCGGGTTGCGCGTCATCCGCAGCGCCGCGCCGTAGAGCTGGTCGATCAGCGGCATCGCGTCGGCCTCGAACCGGGCGGTCCGCTCGGCGTCGGACTCCGCCGCCTGCTCGGCCGCCGCCCGCTCGCGCTCCTCAGCCCCGGTCGACGCAGCCCCGGTCGATGCGGCCCCGGCCGGCTCGGCCGTGGCCCCGGTGCGTGACGCCATCGTGCTCCCTCCGCGCACCACGGCGTGGGCACCGCCGGACGCGGCGCCGGCACGGGCGCGGCCCGAGGCTACCGCCGCCACCACCGCGCCGTCGCGCCGTGGGTCGGTCGTCACCGGTGCGAGCACGTCGAGCACGGTCACGTGCCCGGTGCCCCCGACCGTGGGTCGTGGTGCGCACTGCAGTGCCATCTGCGCCTCCTGTCGTGCTGCCCGCCGCGGGGCGGGTGGACCCGGGTGCGGGTCGCTCGTGCCTGGTCCAACACCACCCGGGCGCGCCGGTGTTCCCACCGGCGCTGGCTAGCGTGGCCCCCGTGGCGACGAGGCGGGCGGGCGCGACCCCGGCGACCACCGTGCTCGAGCGGGCGGGCACCGCGCACCGGGTGCACCGCTACGCCCACGACCCGCGGGCGGCCGACTTCGGGGCCGAGGCGGTGCGGGCGCTGGCCGAGGCCCTCGACGTCGCCGCGGCCCGCGTGCTCAAGACGCTGGTGCTCGACCTGGGCACCGGGCTGGGGGTGGCCGTGGTGCCCGTGCCCGCGCGGGCCGACCTCAAGGCCTGCGCCCACGCGCTCGGGGTGCGCCGCGCCGAGCTGGCCCAGCCGCGCGCCGCCGAGCGCGCCACCGGCTACGTCGTGGGCGGGATCTCCCCGCTGGGCCAGCGCCGCAGCCTGCCCACGGTCGTCGACGCGAGCGCGCTCACCCACCCGACCGTGCTGGTCAGCGGGGGCCGGCGCGGCCTGGAGGTGGAGCTCGACCCCGCGGAGCTGGTCCGGCTCACCGCCGCGGTGACGGCGCCGGTGTGCGCCTAGAGCCGGCCCAGCCAGGCGGTGACGGCCGCGGACGTGCCGGGGGGGTCGCGGCGCAGCGCGTGGTCACCGGGGACGACGACGACCTCCCGGCCGGGGGCGGGCGCGGGCACACCGAAGCGGTCCGACGCGCCCTGCACCACCAGCACCGGCACGCCCGCGCCGTCGAGCTCGGGCAGCCGGCTCACCGGGTCCCCGGCGCGCCGCGGGGCCAGCAGCGGGAACGCCAGGCACAGCACGGCGTCGGCGCGGGCGGCCGCGGCCGTCCGGCACGCGACCCGGGCCCCGGAGGACCGCCCGCCCACCACAAGCCGGGGCCCCGCCCTCCGACCGACGGCGGCCACGACCGCCAGCCACGCCGCGTCGAGCTGGGCGGCCGGGGCCGGGGCGCGCCGGCCCGCGACCCGGTAGGGCTGGGTGAGCAGGTCGACGTGCCAGCCGTCGTCGTGCGCCGCCGCCGCCACCGCCTGCAGGTCGGGTGCCGCCACCGTGCCCCCGGCGCCGTGGCCCAGCAGCAGCGTCCCCCGCGCGGCCGCGGCGGGCCGCACCCGCCGCCGGTCGAGGTGGGCCGGGCCGTGGGGCGTGGCGACGGTGCGCTCGCTGCGGGTCACCCGGACACGATGGCAGGTGGGTGCGGGATGATCGGCCGGTGACGACGCACGGGACCGCACCCACCACCGGCTGGGCCGCCCCGCCCGCCCCCGGGCCGGTGCGGGCGACCGTCACCGTCCCGGGCTCCAAGTCGGTGACCAACCGGGCCCTGGTGCTGGCCGCGCTGGCCGACGGCCCGTCGACGCTGCGCGGGGCGCTGCGCAGCCGCGACACCGAGCTGATGGCCGCGGCGCTGCGCTCCCTGGGCGCCGAGGTCGACCTCGCGGGCCCGGTCGTGCCCGGCCCGCTGCGCGGCGGCGTCGACGTCGACTGCGGGCTCGCGGGGACCGTCATGCGCTTCCTGCCGCCGCTGGCCGCGCTGGCGGACGGCGAGGTCCGCCTCGACGGGGACGCCCACGCCCGGACCCGGCCGATGGGGACGGTGCTGGGGGCGCTGCGGTCGCTCGGCGTCGAGGTGGCCGGGGACGCGCTGCCGTTCACCGTCCGCGGCCGGGGGGCCGTGCGCGGTGGCGAGGTGGTGCTCGACGCGTCGGCGTCCTCGCAGTTCGTCTCCGGGCTGCTGCTCTCCGGGGCGCGCTACGACCACGGTCTCGTCGTCCGCCACGACGGGCCGCCGGTGCCGTCGCAGCCGCACCTGGACATGACCGTGGCCATGCTGCGGCAGGCGGGGGTCGCGGTGGACGACGCCGAGCCCGACGTCTGGCGCGTCACCCCCGGCCCCGTGGCCGGCCGGGACTGGGAGGTGGAGCCGGACCTGTCTAACGCCACCCCGTTCCTGGCCGCGGCCGCCGTGACCGGTGGCAGCGTCACCGTGCCCGGCTGGCCCCCGGCCACGACGCAGCCGGGGGACGCGATCCGCGGGGTGCTCGAGCAGATGGGCGCGGAGGTGGTGCTTACCGACGACGCGCTCACCGTCACCGGGCCGGACGCGCTGCACGGCGTCGACCTCGACCTGCGTGACGTCGGCGAGCTCACCCCCACCATCGCCGCGCTGTGTGCCGTCGCCGACGGGCCGTCGACCCTGCGCGGCATCGCCCACCTGCGCGGGCACGAGACCGACCGGCTCGCCGCGCTGGTCACCGAGCTGACCGCGCTGGGCTGCGGGGCCGAGGAGCTGGCCGACGGGATAGCGGTGCGCCCCGCGCCGATGCGCGCCCCCGACCGGCCGTGGCACGCCTACGCCGACCACCGGATGGCGACCGCGGGCGCCGTGCTGGGCCTGGTGGTGCCCGGGCTCGTCGTCGACGACGTCGACACCACGGCCAAGACGCTGCCCGGCTTCGCCGCGATGTGGGCCGCCGTGCTGGGAGCGGGCTCCTGAGCCCGGCCCGGCGCTACGACGAGTCCGACGTCCGGGTCCGGCCGGGGCGCGGCTCACGGCCGCGCACCAAGGACCGGCCCGCGCACGCCGACGCGGTCGAGGCGATGGTCGTCACCGTCGACCGCGGCCGCTGGGGCGTGGTGGTCGACGGCGACCCCGACCGCCCGGTGGTCACCATGCGGGCCCGCGAGCTGGGTCGCACCCCCGTCGTCGTCGGGGACCGCGTCGACGTCGTCGGCGACACCTCCGGGGCCACCGACACCCTGGCGCGCATCGTCCGCGTCCACGACCGCCGCACAGTGCTGCGGCGCACCGCCGACGACACCGACCCCTACGAGCGCATCGTCGTGGCCAACGCCGACCAGCTCGTCGTCGTCGTGGCCCTGGCCGACCCGCCGCCGCGCACCGGGCTGGTCGACCGCTGCCTCGTCGCCGCCCTGGCCGGGGGGCTGCGCCCGCTGCTGTGCCTGACCAAGGCCGACCTGGCGGCGCCCGACGACATGGCCGCCGCCTACGCCGACCTCGCCGTGCCCGTCGTCGTGCTCGACCGGGAGGCCGACCTCGCCCCGCTGGTGGGCCGGCTCGACGGCCAGGTCAGCGCGCTGGTCGGGCACTCCGGGGTGGGCAAGTCGACGCTGGTCAACCGGCTGGTGCCCGACGCGCACCGGGCCACCGGGGTGGTCAGCGGGGTCGGCAAGGGCCGCCACACCTCGACCCAGTCGGTGGCGCTGCCGCTGCACGGGGGCGGCTGGGTGGTCGACACCCCGGGGCTGCGCTCCTTCGGCCTGGCCCACGTCTCCCCCGGCGACGTCATCGCCGCGTTCGAGGACCTGGCCGCCGCCGCGCAGCGGTGCCCCCGGGGCTGCACGCACCTCGGCCCGCCCGCCGACCCGGAGTGCGCGCTGGACGGGCTGACCGGGGCGTCCGGGGACCGGGTGGCCGCGGTGCGGCGGCTGCTCGTCGCCGTGCGCAGCAACGAGGCCCACTAGCCGCGCTGCGCCCCGGGCCCGGTGGCCCCACCCTGTCCGGGTGACCCTGCTGCCCGTGCCCCCCGTCGACGACGTCCCCGCCTGGGTCGAGGCCCACCTGGGCGACCTGCACCGCGACGACGCGGTGACGCCCTCGCAGCGGTTCCGCGGCGGGCAGTCGGCCGCGGACGCCGCGCTGGCCACCCTCGACGTGACCGGGTACGCGGGGCGGCGCAACCAGGTGCTGCCGGAGTCCGCCCGGGGCGCGAGCGCGATGTCGCCGTACCTGCGCCACGGCCTGCTGACGCTGCCCGAGGTGTGGGCGGCGGTGGCCGACGCCCCGGCCCGCGACCGGTCGAAGTACCGCGACGAGCTGCTGTGGCAGGAGTACGCCCGGCACCTCTACGCCCGCGTCGGCACCCGCACCCGCAGCGCCCTGCGCTTCGACCCGCCGCGGCCGGCCACGAGCTGGCCCGAGCCGTGGCCGCGGGAGATGGCGTGCCTGGACTCGGTGCTCGGCGAGCTGGACCGCGACGGCTGGATGGTGAACCAGGCGCGGATGTGGGTGAGCTCGCAGTGGACGGTCCGCGCGGGCCACGACTGGGCGGCGGGCGAGGACGAGCTGTTCGCCCGGCTGCTCGACGGCTCCCGGGCCGCGAACCGGCTGGGCTGGCAGTGGTCGGTCGGGGCGGGGACGGGCAAGGCCTACGGCTTCTCTCGGTTCCAGGTGCGCAAGCGCGCCCCAGAGCTGTGCCGGTCCTGTCCGCTGGCGCACGACTGCCCCATCGAGGACTGGCCCGCCGAGCAGGACACCGCACGGGTCGCCCACGAGCAGCTGCTGCGCCGCGACCCCGACCCGCAGCGCACGGCCGGGCCCCGCGAGCCGGTGCGCACGGCCGAGCCCGACGCGGTGTGGCTGACGGCCGAGTCGCTGGGCTCGTCGGACCCGGCGCTGGCCGCGCACCCGGACCTGCCCGTGGTGTTCGTGTTCGACGAGCCGCTGCTGGCCCGGCTGCGGCTGGCCAGCAAGCGGCTGGTGTTCCTGGCCGAGACCCTGGCCGAGATCGGGGCCGAGCGGGAGCTCGCCGTGCACCGGGGACGGCCCGCGCAGGTGCTCGAGGGCGGGGCGGTGGCCGTGACCCACGCCCCGGTGCCGGGGTTCGCGCGGATCGCCCGTGCGGTGGGGCCGGCCGTGGTGCACCCGTGGCCGTGGCTGCGCCGTCCCGGCGGCGGGCCGGTGCAGAGCTTCACCGCCTGGCGCAACGGCCTGCGCTGACCCCGTTCCCTCCCGCATCTAGCGGGCTTCCTGCGCGCCCCGGCGCCTGCCCGGCCCCAGGAAGCCCGCTACATGCAGGGACCGGCCCCGCACACTGCCCGCAGTGAGCCCGGCTGCGGCGGGCAGGAGGACACACTGCCCGCAGTGTGCGGAGGGCGGTGGAGGCGGGCGCGGGTCAGGGGCGGACGGGGCGCAGCCGGACCGGGCCCTTGGCGTGGGAGGGGTCGACGACGTGCCCGGCCTGGGTCATCTCCAGCTCGCCCTCGGCCACGAGCAGCCGGGCCGCGCGGCGCACCGGCTCCATGAGCTCGCGCCAGCCGTCGCCCTCCCCACCGCGGGCGCGGTGGACGGCCCGCGCGACCTCCGACGGGCAGGCGGTGGACCCGGCGGGGACGCGGGCCATGCGCTCGCGCACCGCGGCCACCAGCTCGGCCGTCTCCCCCGACCCGGCCCGCGAGCGGCAGGCCTGCGAGCAGTAGCGCACCTGCTCCCAGTCCCGCACCCACTTCTTGCGCCAGGTGATGGTGCGGCCGCACACCGCGCACGTCTTCTCGGGCAGGGCCCCGCCACCACGTCCGCTCACCCCACCATGCTCCCAGCGCGTGGCGGCTACAGCAGGTCGAGCAGGAAGGGCAGCTCCTGGCTGGCGTACCAGGCCAGCTCGTGGTCCTCGGCCTCCCCGAGCACGAACTCGGCGTCGAGGTCGCCGAGGTCGGCGTCGTCGACCACCCGCACCGCCGCCCGCACCGCGTCCTCGGCGTCGGCGAGGTCGACGTGCACGGCCGCGACCTGGGCCATCGCGATCGTCCCGGGGACCTTGACCACCGCGTCGTCGAGGTCGGGGCGCAGGGTGACGCCGTCGACGTCCGCGCTGAGCACGGCCCGGCGCAGCAGCACCTCGTCGCCGTGCTCGGCCTCGAGCTCGACCGCGAGCAGCCGCAGCGAGGCCCGCGCCGCCTCGCCCAGCGCCACGTGGGACAGCTCGTCGTCACCGCCGGCGGCGTAGGACTCCCGCAGCGCCGGGGTCAGCGCGAACGCCGTGCCCCCCACCGGCCGCAGCTCGCCGGTCTCGACCAGCGACGTCAGCATCCGCAGCGTCACCGGCACGTGCACCCGCGTGGTCGCGCCCATCGCCCCGCTCCCGTCGTCCCGCCCCGCGCTCACCGGGGCACCGTGTCCACCAGCTCGGCCAGGGACTCCTCGATCATGGTCGCCAGGGCGTCCACGTCCCCCATCGCGTCCCGGTCGGCGTTGAGGCCGAAGTAGACGCCGCCGTCGTAGGAGGTCAGGCCGATGGCGAGGGCGTGGCGGCGGCCCAGCGGCACCACCGGGTACATCTCGAGCAGCTTGGCCCCGGCCGCGTAGAGCGGCAGCTGGGGGCCGGGCACGTTGGTCACCAGCACGTTGAACGAGCGCCGCGAGAGGGTGCCGGCCAGCCGGGCGCCGACGGCGTGCAGCGTGGGCGGGGCGAAGCCGGACATCCGGGCCAGGGTCTGGGCCCCGACCGACGAGCTCGACGCCCCGTGGGCGCGGGTGGCGTGGGAGACCTGCGAGAGCCGCACCACCGGGTTTGCCTCGCCCGCCGGGAGGTCGAGCAGGAACGACTCGACCTGGCTGCCGGGCGAGCCGACCACCGCGCCGGAGTCGGGCCGGCCCGCGTCGGAGGTCACCGACATGGGGACGAGGGCCCGCACGACGGTCGAGGCCGTGACCGACTCCCCCCGGGACAGCAGCCAGGTGCGCATCGCCCCGCTGACCACGGCCAGCACGACGTCGTTGACGGTCCCGCCGTGCCGCGCGCGGACCGCCCGGTAGTCCTCGAGCCGGGTGCGGGCGACGGCGAAGCGGCGCTGCCGGGAGACGGGGACGTTGAGCGGGGTGCTCGGCGCGGGGGCGGCGGCCGTGCGCACGACCGAGACGAGGTCGCCGGCGAGATCGACCGCCCGGCCCGCCGCGGCCCCGACGTCCCGGGTGGCCCAGCGCAGCGCGCCCGCGACCCCGGCCGGCTGCTGCACCAGGTCGGTCACCGCGCCCGCGACCATCCCCAGCGGGCCCGGCTGGGCGCGGGGCATCCACAGCTCGCTGCGCACGGCCCGCGGCTTGGGCGTGACGTCGAGGATGACCTGGCCGATCTCCAGGGCGCCGTCGCCGTCGACCATGGCCTGGTGGGTCTTGGTGATGATGGCGATGCGGCCCCGCTCCAGGCCCTCGACGAGGTACATCTCCCACAGCGGCCGGGTGCGGTCGAGCTGGCGGGAGACGAGCCGGGCCACGAGGTCGTGCAGCTGGGCGTCGGAACCCGGCCGGGGCAGCGCGGAGCGGCGCACGTGGTAGGAGATGTCGAAGTCCGCGTCGTCCACCCACACCGGGCGCGCCAGCCCGCCGGGCACGCCGCGGAGCTTCTGCCGGTAGCGGGGCACCAGCGCGATGCGGGTCTCGATGAGCCGCAGCAGCGTCTCGTAGTCGAGCCCGTGGCGCGGCCGCCGGAACACCGACAGCGCCCCGACGTGCATCGGGGTGGTGCCGTCCTCCAGCAGCAGGAACGAGGCGTCCAGCGGGCTGAGCCGGTCGTTCACGCCCGCACCCCGGCCGGCCCCACGAGGTCCACGCCCAGCACCGCGGTCAGCTCGGCGGCGGTGGTGGCCGCGTCGCGGTGGCGCACCCCGGTCATGCCGACCTCCTGCGCGGCCCGCACGTTCAGCGGCGAGTCGTCGACGAAGACGCAGCGGGCCGGCTCGACCCCGAGCCGCTCGGCGGTGAGCCGGTAGATCGCGGGGTCGGGCTTGCGCAGGCCGACCTCCCCGGAGATGACGACGACGTCGAACAGCGCATCCCACCCGGTGCGGTCGTAGTCGAAGCCCCACGAGTTGCTCAGCAGCGCCGTGCGCACCCCGAGCTCGCGGGCCCGGGCGAGGACCGCGGCCATGCCGGAATCGCCGCGGAAGCCGGCGAACATGCGACTCAGCAGACCCTCGGGCTCGGGCGCCGACCCGTCCGGCCCGGCCAGGGCGGCGGCGAAGGCCCGCTCGAACTCCGCCGGCGCCAGGGTGCCCGTCTCCAGGTCGTGCGCGGGGTTCGGCGGCGCGTCGTGGGACATCCACGCGCGCATCACGTCCCGGAACCGCTCGACCGGGATGCCCTCGCGGGCGAGCCAGGGCCCGGTGGTGTCGGACAGCGGGGTGGTCAGCACCCCGCCGTAGTCGAGCAGCAGGCAGTCGACCCCGGACGGCCCGGCCCCCGGTCCGCTCTGCTGCGCTGCCACGCCTCCCACCCTAGGGAACCGGTGCGGGGTTGTCGGCGTCGGAGGTCACGATCCACCGGCCCGGACGTCGCCCCGCACCCGCGGGGCAGGCCCCCTCCTCCGGCCACGGGCGCGCACCCCCGCGCGCCCGGCGCCCGCACCTGCCGAGGAGGAACCCGTGACCGCCCAGCCCCTGTCCCCGTCGCCCGAGCCCCAGCCCCAGCCCGAGCCCCAGCCCCCGGCCCCGTCGACCCAGCTCCCGTCGCCCGGGCCCCGGCTGTGCGTGGTGCGGCCGGTGCCGCGCTACGAGCCCGAGCCCGACGGGCCGACCACCGCTCGGCTGGCGCGGCACCTGGTCGCGGTGCCCGGTCCCCCGGGCGCGGGGGCTGCGACGGACCGCACCACGACCGCGACCCCGCCGGCCGGCCCGCTGCACGGTGACCGGGCCGACCCGGCCACGCGCGACGCGGCCGCGGCCCTGCTGCGCACTGTGCTCGAGGTGCTCGACCGGCGCCGCCCGGCCGCCCACCTCGCGGGGGTGCTGGCCCCCGCGCTGCACCAGCGGGTGGCGGCCTCGATGGTCGCCGCCCACCGCGGCCGGCCGCCGGCGCAGCTGCGCAGCGTCCGCGCCCAGCGCAGCGGACCCGGCGCGGCCGAGGTCAGCGCCCGGCTGCAGCGGGGGCCGCGGTCGCACGCCCTGGCCGCCCGCGTGGAGCTCGTCGGCGGCCGGTGGGTGGCCACCGCGCTGCGCATCGCCTGACGGGGCCACCGGAGCGGGGTGCCCGCCCGGGCGACCCCGCCCCGGTCAGCGCTTGCGCTTGGGCGGCTTCGGCCCCTTGCCCTGCGTGCGGGCGGCGGCCCGGCGGTCGCGGCGGCTCGCGCCGTTCGACCCGGCCCCGTCCGCCCCGGCCCCGGCGCGGGCCGCACCGTTCTGGGCGGCACCGTTCTGGGCGGCCACCGTGCGCCCACCGGTGCGCGCCGCGTCCCCGCTGACCTGCGTGCCGCCCTCGGCGTCGGGCCCGGAGAACGTCATCCCCGCCGGTGCCGACGCGGTGTCGAGGCCCTTCGCGCGCAGGGCCGCGGGCACCGGGGCCGAGGGGGCGGCGACCGGCGCCTGCTGGGTGGGCAGCGGGGCGGGCGCCGCGGCGGCCGGCGTGGTCCCCGACGCCGTCCCGCCACCCCCGGCAGCCGCCGCGGCCGCAGCAGCGCGCGCGGCCCCCGCGGCCGCCGCCTCGGGCGAGACCGGCGTCGCGATCGGCGCCGCCGCCTCGACGGTGACGTTGAACAGGAAGCCGACGGACTCCTCCTTGAGGCCGTCGAGCATGCCGCGGAACATGTCGTAGCCCTCGCGCTGGTACTCCACGAGCGGGTCGCGCTGGGCCATCGCGCGCAGCCCGATGCCCTCCTTGAGGTAGTCCATCTCGTAGAGGTGCTCGCGCCACTTGCGGTCGAGCACGCTGAGCAGCACGCGGCGCTCGAGGTCGCGCATGCCGCCCTCCCCGGCGATGCCGTCGATCTCGGCCTCGCGTCGGGTGTAGGCGGCTCGGACGTCGGCCAGCACGGCCTCGAGCAGCTCGTCGGAGCCGAGGTCGCCCACGTCGCCGACCTCGGTGGGCCCGACGAGGTCGTGCCAGTCGAGGCTGACGGGGTAGAGCGTGCGCAGCGCGGTCCACAGCGTCTCGAGGTCCCAGTCCTCGGCGTAGCCCTCCGCCGTCGCGCCCGTCACGTAGGCGGTGACCACGTCGGTGATCATGGCCTGCACCTGGTCGGCGATGTCCTCGCCCTCCAGCACCGCGCGGCGCTCGCCGTAGATGACGGTGCGCTGCTGGTTCATCACCTCGTCGTACTTGAGGACGTTCTTGCGGATCTCGAAGTTCTGCTGCTCGACCTGGGTCTGTGCGCTCTTGATGGCCTTGGAGACCATCCCGGCCTCGATGGGCACGTCGTCCGGGAGGTTGAGCCGCGTCATGATCGACTCGACCATGGAGCCGTTGAACCGGCGCATCAGCTCGTCGCCGAGGGACAGGTAGAACCGGGACTCGCCGGGGTCGCCCTGCCGGCCGGAGCGCCCGCGCAGCTGGTTGTCGATGCGGCGCGACTCGTGGCGCTCGGTGCCCAGCACGTAGAGCCCGCCGGCCTCGCGGACCTCCTCGGCCTCCTCGGCCACCTGCTTCTTCAGGTCGGTCAGGACGCCGTCCCAGGCCTCCTCGTAGTCCTCGGCCGTCTCCACCGGGTCCAGCCCGCGCCCGCGCAGCTCGAGGTCGGCCAGGATGTCGGGGTTGCCGCCCAGCACGATGTCGGTGCCGCGGCCGGCCATGTTCGTGGCCACGGTGACCGCGCCCCTGCGGCCCGCCTCGGCGATGACCGTGGCCTCGCGCTCGTGCTGCTTGGCGTTGAGCACGTTGTGCGGCACGCCCTTCGCCGTGAGCTGCTTCGAGAGGTACTCCGAGCGCTCCACGCTGGTCGTGCCGATGAGGACGGGCTGGCCCTGCTCGTGGCGCTCGGTGACGTCGGCGACCACGGCGTCGAACTTGGCCTCCTCCGTCTTGTAGATGAGGTCGCCCTGGTCGGCGCGCACCATGGGCCGGTTCGTCGGGATCTGCACGACGCCCAGGGAGTAGGTCTGGTCGAGCTCGGCCGCCTCGGTCTCGGCCGTGCCGGTCATCCCGGAGAGCTTGTCGTAGAGGCGGAAGTAGTTCTGCAGGGTGATGGTGGCCAGGGTCTGGTTCTCGGCCTTGATCTCCACCCCCTCCTTGGCCTCGATCGCCTGGTGCATGCCCTCGTTGTAGCGGCGCCCGGCCAGCACGCGGCCGGTGAACTCGTCGACGATGAACACCTCGCCGCCGCGGACGATGTAGTCCTTGTCGCGCAGGTAGAGCTCCTTGGCCTTGATGGCGTTGTTCAGGTAGCTCACCAGCGGCGAGTTGGCCGCCTCGTACAGGTTGTCGATGCCCAGCTGGTCCTCGACGAGCTCCACGCCGAGCTCGTGCACGCCGATGGTGCGCTTCTTGACGTCGACCTCGTAGTGGGTGTCCAGCGTCATGAGCGGCACGAGCCGGGCGAACTCCGCGTACCAGCGCGACGAGGCGTCCGCGGGGCCGGAGATGATCAGCGGGGTGCGCGCCTCGTCGATGAGGATGGAGTCGACCTCGTCGACGATGGCGAAGTGGTGGCCGCGCTGCACGCACTCCGGGATCGAGCTGGCCATGTTGTCGCGCAGGTAGTCGAAGCCGAACTCGTTGTTCGTGCCGTAGGTGATGTCGGCCGCGTAGGCCACCCGGCGCTCGTCCGGGGTCATGCCGGACAGGATCACGCCGACCTCGAGGCCCAGGAAGCGGTGCACCCGGCCCATCCACTCCGAGTCGCGCCGGGCGAGGTAGTCGTTGACCGTGACGACGTGCACGCCCTTGCCGGCGAGCGCGTTGAGGTAGGCGGGCAGCACGCAGGTCAGGGTCTTGCCCTCACCGGTCTTCATCTCCGCCACGTTGCCCAGGTGCAGCGCCGCCCCGCCCATCACCTGGACGTCGAAGTGGCGCTGGCCGAGCACCCGCATCGAGGCCTCGCGGGCCACGGCGAACGCCTCGGGCAGCAGGGAGTCGAGGTCCTCGCCGTCGGCGTGGCGCGCGCGCAGCTCGTCGGTCTTGGCCCGCAGCTCGGCGTCGGTCAGCTCCTCGACGTCGGCCGAGAGCGTCTCGACGTGGTCGGCGATGGCGCGGAGCCGCTTGACCATGCGGGCCTCTCCGGCCCGGAGCAGCTTGGAGAACGACAGCACGACTTCCCTCAGTCCCTCGACGACGACAGGGTCCGGCGCGCCCGGGAGCGGGCACGCCGGACCCCATCGTAGGTGCGGCGGCGGCGGGACCGGCCCGAACCGGCCCCGCCGCTGCTCAGGACAGCCGGATGACGCCGTAGTCGAACGCGTGGCGGCGGTAGACCACGCTGGGGCGGTCCGACGCGGCGTCGTGGAACAGGAAGAAGTCGTGCCCGACGAGCTCCATCTCGTAGAGCGCGTCGTCGACCGTCATCGGCACCGCCGGGTGTTCCTTCTCCCGGACCACGCGGCCCGGGCCGTCCTCGACGGGGTCGGGCTCCACCGCGGGACCGGCCTCGGGCACCTCGGGCAGGGCGGCCAGCGCGGCCGTGGCCTCGGCCACCGAGACGGGCGTGTGGCGCCCGTGGTGGACGGTGCGGCGGTCCTTGCTGCGGCGCAGCCGCGACTCCAGCTTGTCCGCCGCGGACTCCAGGGCGGCGTAGAACGAGTCGGCGCACGCCTCGGCCCGCACGACGGGGCCGCGGCCGACGGCCGTGATCTCCACCCGCTGGCAGCTCTTGGCCTGGCGGCGGTTGCGCTCGTGCTGCAGCTCGACCGACATGCGCTGCAGCGACGGGTCGTAGCGCTCGAGGCGGGCCAGCCGCTCCTCCACCCGGCCGCGGAAGTGCTCCGGGACCTCGACGTTGCGGCCCGTCACCCGCAGGTCCACCCCACTCCCGGTGTCGACGGGTGGGTCCCCCACGAACCCGTCGGCGGGCGCGGCGCTCGGCGGGGTCCGGGTCGCGGTGCGACCGGGGCCGAGCGGGTCCGTGGTGGACACGTCGCCGGGCGTGGTGCTGGACGTCGGTGCGGTGGTGCTGGTCGTCACTCGAACCTCCCACGGGGTGACCGGCCGGGGCCGGCCTGCGTGCGCGCCGGGCGGGTGCCCGGCGCCTCTGGTGATGGGCGAGCTCCCTCCTCGACGGGCGTGCCGTGCCGTGCACGGGCGCTGTCGGTGCGTGGTCCGGCTGACGCTAGTCGTCGCCGGGTCCGGGCAGAAGGGTCGACACCGGACCGTCACCGGACCGGACGAACCGGGCGTCACCGCACCGGGCCACCATTCGTCACCGCACCGTGCACACCACCAGCACCCCCGCGCTCGCCACGCCCGCGGCGGTGAGCGCCCGGCGCACCGCGGCGGCCGTGGCCCCGGTGGTGAGCACGTCGTCGACCACGAGCACGCACGCCCCCGGCGGCGGCCGCACCCCGCCGCGCACCCGCACCCGGCCGGCCAGGTTGGCCACCCGCTCCCCCACGCCCAGGCCCACCGAGTCCCGGGTGCCGCGGCGCAGCGCCACCCCCGGCCACACCACGGGGGCCAGCCCGGGCCGGGCCAGGCAGCGCGCGGCCGCGACGGTCATCGCCGCCACCGCGTCCCCGCCCCGCCGCCGCGCCGCCCCGGGCCGGCTGGGCGCGGGCACCAGCCACAGCGGGGCCAGCTCGGCCGGGTCCAGCTCGCCCCACTCGCGCAGGTGGGTCACCCCCGCGGCCAGCGCCTCCCCCACCGGCCGGGCCAGGTCGCGGCGGCCCCGCTCCTTGGCGGCCACCACTGCGGCTCGCGCCGGCCCGCCGTAGGGCGCCAGCGCCCAGGCCGGTCCCGCGGCACCCGCGCGGGGCCGCAGCGCCAGCGGCTCCCCCCCGAGCGTGGCGGCGCACCCCGGGCACCACCGGACGCCCGGCGCACCGCAGCCGCCGCACAGCAGCGGGAGCACCAGGTCGAGCAGGCTGCGCACCCGTCCCAGGCTGCCCGGTCGGTGCGCCCGGCGGCAGGCCCGCGAGCCGACCTGTGGATGCCGGACGGCGTCAGCCGGGGAGCAGGGTCACCGCGGCGTCAGCCGGGGAGCACCGGCACCGCGTCCGGGCCCGCCAGGCCCACGACCTGGCGCCACACGCGCGTGCCGGTGTCGTCCCCCGGGTCCAGCCGCTGCACCCCGCGGGTGTCGGCCACCAGCTGAGTGGTGGGCGAGGCCGCGACCACCCGCACGGGCGGGGACAGGTTGCGGCTGGGCAGGGCGGCGACCTGGGCGCCCTCGATGCCGGTGGTCAGCACCGGGGAGTCGTCGTCGCTGTGCGCCACGACGAGGCTGTCCGGCCCGCTCCAGTCGACCGCCGTCGCGACCGTGGCCGCCGGGGTCACCGGCTGCGGGTTCGACAGCGTCACCGCCCCGCTGTCCGCCCGGGTCACCACGGCCAGCTCCACGCGGCCGCCGACCACCACCGCGGCCCGGGTGCCGTCGCGGGAGAGCCGCAGCGAGGTGATGGGTCCGCCGACGGCGGTGACCGCGGCCGCGTCCACGGGGGCGGTGGTGACCTGCCCGGTGCCGGTCTCCCGCGTCGCCCGCAGCACCGACTTGCCGTCGACGACGACCCACGCCGAGCCGTCCTCGCTCGACCACGTCGGCCGCGTCATGCTCGCCCCCTCGGCGACGGGCACGGCGGGGCCGCCCAGCGCGCCGACCAGCAGCTGCACCCCGGACCCGGCGCGCAGCCCGGCCGCGCGGGTGACGGCGGCGACCTGCTGGCCGTCGCGGGACAGTGCCGCGTCCAGCAGGGAGGTCGAGGTGCCCAGCGGTCCCGCCACCGGGGTCGTGCCGGTGTCGGTCACCGTCACCAGCGCCCCGGAGCGCACGGCGTGCAGGCCCACGTCGGCGGCCGGGGACGCGGCCGGGTCGGTCGCGGCGACCGCGGCCGTCGTCCAGCCGTCGGGGTGACTGTCGTCCAGCGGCGCCCCGTCGGCCTGCAGCACGTAGGGCCCGGGCACCCGGGCCGCGTCCAGGGTCCAGATGATCTGGGCGGCGAGCAGCTGGCGCTGCGCGGCCGAGCGGCCCTCCAGCCCGGCGAGGTCGACACGCACCCCGCCGGCACCGCCCACCGTGGCCGAGCCGGAGCCGTTGGCCGCGGTGACGTTGCTGCGCAGCCGCACCCCCGGCGACAGCTCGGTGGTCACCGCCGGCGCGAGCTGCGGCGACGGGCCCGCCAGCAGCAGGTCCACCAGGCGCGAGGGCAGCGACTCGGGGTCGCTGACGAGCCAGCGCGGGTCCGGCACCACGGTGGTGGCGCCCGGGTCGACGAAGTACACCGGCTGGCGCTGGTAGGACCGCAGGAACTCGGCCCGGTCGAGCAGCACCCCGTCGGGCAGCTGGTCGATGCGCCACTGGCCGCCCACCTTGACCAGGGCGAGGCGCTGCTCCAGCGTGCCCGCGTCGACGGCGAACACCCCGGCGGGGCTGAGGCGTCCGACCCGGTCGGCCCGGACGAGGATCGAGGCGGTGTCGGTGCCGCGCTGGTCGTAGAGGATGTCCACGTTGGCCAGCACGGACGTGCTCACCGCGTCGTCCCAGCGCGCCGACGCCGCGTCGGTGAGGTAACGCCGGCCCGCCGCGTGCCGGTCGGCCGGGCTCGAGCTGGTGCCCAGGAAGTCGCGGACGAGCAGGTCGGGCTCGCGGCCCGGGACCGGGTCCTGCGCGGTGCGGGTCGCGGCCTCGTCCCCCACCGTCCCCACCACCTGCGGCGAGGACTCCAGCGGCACCGTGGCGCAGCCGGCCAGCAGGGCCACCCCGAGCAGCGCCACCAGCAGCCGCAGCCGCGTCACGCCCGCACCTGCGCCCGGGTGGGCGTCGTCGCCGGCAGCTCGCCCGGTGCGGCGGCGGGGCCCGGCTCCAGCGGCAGCGGGCTGCGGGTCAGGGTGGTGCCGCGGCGCAGCGGCAGGGTGAGCCGGAAGCACGCCCCGCGGCCCGGCTCGCCCCACGCCTCGAGCCTGCCGTCGTGCAGCAGCGCGTCCTCGAGGCTGATGGCCAGGCCGAGCCCGGTGCCGCCGGAGCGGCGCACGCGGGAGGGGTCGGCGCGCCAGAACCGGTGGAACACCAGCTCGGCCTCCCCCGGACGCAGCCCCACCCCCGCGTCGCGCACGGTCACCGCGGCGCCCGTCCGGTCGCTGCGCAGCGTCAGGGTCACGGGCCTGCCCTCGCCGTGGTCGAGCGCGTTGGCCAGCAGGTTGCGCAGCACCCGCTCCACCCGGCGGGCGTCGACCTCGGCCAGCACGGGCCGGGCGGGCAGGTCGAGCACCAGCTCGCTGCCCGACTCGGCCACCAGGTGGTGCACGGTGGAGACGGCCGCCTCCACGCTGCTGCGCAGGTCGATCGGCTCCACGGCCAGCTCGGCCACGCCGGCGTCGTGCCGGGAGATCTCCAGCAGGTCGCCCAGCAGGGACTCGAAGCGGTCCAGCTCGGTGACCAGCAGCTCGGCGGAGCGGCGCAGCGCGGGGTTCATGTCGTCGCTGCCCGCGTGCAGCACGTCCGCGGCCATGCGCACCGTGGTCAGCGGGGTGCGCAGCTCGTGGCTGACGTCGGAGGTGAACCGGCGCTGCAGCGAGCCGAACTCCTCGAGCTGGGCGATCTGGTCGGCCAGGCTCTCCGCCATCTCGTTGAACGCCTCGCCCAGGCGGGCCACGTCGTCCTCGCCGCGGACCACCATCCGCTCGTCGAGGTGCCCGGAGGCGAACCGCTCAGCGACCTCGACGGCCGTCCGCACGGGCAGCACCACCTGGCGCACCACCAGCAGCGCGATGCCGGCCAGCAGCAGCAGGAGCACGAGCCCGCCGAGCAGCAGGATGGTCCGGACCAGGCCGACGCTGGACTCCTCGCTGGTCAGCGGGAAGACCAGGTACAGCTCGAGGCCCGGCACGTCGGCGTTGACGGGGGTGCCCACCACCAGCCCGGCGACGACCCGGCCCGGGCTGCCGACGTCGGCGTAGACGTAGGTGACCTGCCCGGCCTGGACGAAGCTGCGCAGGTTCTGCGGCACCGCGTCCACCGGGCCGCTGCTGGTGGTGCCGCGCGGGCCCGACCCGGGGGCCAGCAGCACCGAGTCGAACGCGCCCGCACCGCTGGAGGCCGGGTCGGTGGTGGCCGAGCCGGAGGTGGTCAGCGCCGTGCGGGCCACGGTGAGCCGGCTGAGCAGCGAGTTGGACTCGTCCGCCCCGGCGAGCTCGCGGGAGACGGTGACCCGGGCCCGCTCGGCCTCCTCGGTGGCGGCGGCGACCTTGGAGTCGAGGATGCGGGCGGTGATCTGGTCGAGCAGCACCAGGCCCAGGACGAGGACGACGACCGAGGACAGCGCGAGCGTGGACACGACCACCCGCAGCTGCAGCGACCGGCGCCAGGCGTGGGCGAAGCGGCCGCCCAGCCGGGCCCCGCGGCGGCGCCCCGGACGGGTCGTGCGCGCCGCCCAGAGCCCGACCCGCCGCAGCGGCCCGGGCACCCTCACGGCGGTCCGGCCTTGTACCCGACCCCGCGCACGGTGAGGACGACCTCCGGGTGCTCCGGGTCGGTCTCGATCTTGGCCCGCAGCCGCTGCACGTGGACGTTGACCAGCCGGGTGTCCGCGGCGTGTCGGTAGCCCCACACCTGCTCCAGCAGCACCGCGCGGGTGAACACCTGGCGCGGCTTCTGCGCGAGCGCCACGAGGAGGTCGAACTCCAGGGGGGTCAGCGACACGGGGCGCCCGGCCCGGGTGACCTGGTGGGCGGGCACGTCGATGGTGACGTCGCCGATGGCCAGGGTCTCCGCAGGCACGTCGTCGGTGCGCCGCAGCCGCGCGCGCACCCGCGCGACGAGCTCCTTGGGCTTGAACGGCTTCATCACGTAGTCGTCGGCCCCGGACTCCAGGCCGAGCACGACGTCGACGGTGTCGGTCTTGGCCGTGAGCATCACGATGGGCACACCGGACTCCGCGCGGACCGCCCGGCACACGTCGATGCCGTTCATGCCGGGGAGCATGAGGTCGAGCAGCACCAGGTCGGGGTCGTGGGCGTGCACGGCGTCCAGCGCCAGGCTGCCGTCGGCGACGACGAACGGCTCGAAGCCCTCGCCGCGCAGCACGATCGTGAGCATCTCCGCCAGGGCCGCGTCGTCGTCGACGACCAGGATGCGCTGCTTCATCCCTGCATCGTCCCACCCCGGTGCCCGGCGGGGCCCGGCAGCGCGCCGAGCCGGTCGAGCACCGCCGCGGCGGCCGCGCCCGGCGTGCCCGCACCGTCGGCCACCAGCCAGGGCCCGGACCACGACCGCGCCGCGAGCCCGTCGTAGACCGCGGCGGTCCGCTGCTGCAGGCCGTCGTCGCGCTCGTAGGCGTCGCGGTCGCGCCCGGGGTCGGCGTCCGCCCGCTGCCGGGCGCGGCCCCCTGCCACCCCCGGGTCGACGCGCAGCAGCACGTGCAGGTCGGGCACCGGGAGCCCCAGGCGACCCAGCTCGAGCTGCAGCACCCACTCCGCGAACGGGCCGTCGGCCCCCTCGTGGCGCCGCGCAGCGCCGAAGGCCGCGTTGGACGCCGCGTAGCGGTCCAGCAGCACCAGGTCGTGGGCCTCGCGCAGGCCGCGCAGCTCCTCGGCCGCCCCGGCGCGGTCGAGCGCGAACAGCACGGCCATGGCCCGGACGCTGCCGGCCAGGTCCCCGTGCTCGCCGCGCAGCGCCTCGGCGACGAGGTCGGCCTCGACGCTCGCGCCGTACCGGGGGAACGCCAGGCCGGCCACCGTGGCCCCCCGCTCCCGGGCGGCCGCGGTCAGGGCCGCGGTGAGCGTGGCCTTGCCCGCCCCGTCGAGCCCCTCCACCGCCACCAGGTACCCCACCCGCGCCAGCGTGCCAGACGCGCCGACGCCCCCGACCACGTGCAGGTCGGGGGCGCCGGGCGGCGGTGCGGTGGGGCTCAGCAGCGGCTCAGTAGCGGTAGTGGTCGGGCTTGTAGGGGCCCTCCACGTCGACGCCGAGGTACTCGGCCTGGTCCTTGGTCAGCTTGGTGATGGTGCCGCCGAGCGCCTCGACGTGGATGCGGGCGACCTTCTCGTCGAGGTGCTTGGGCAGCCGGTAGACCTCGTTGGCGTACTCGCCGTTCTTGGTCCACACCTCGATCTGGGCGATGACCTGGTTGGAGAACGAGTTGCTCATGACGAAGCTGGGGTGCCCGGTGGCGTTGCCCAGGTTCAGCAGCCGGCCCTCGCTGAGCACGATGATGGAGTGGCCGTCGGGGAAGACGAACTCGTCGACCTGGGGCTTGATGTTGACGTGGCGGACGTCGGGGCTGCGCTGCAGCCCGGCCATGTCGATCTCGTTGTCGAAGTGGCCGATGTTGCCCAGGATCGCCTGGTGCTTCATCTGGCGCATGTGGTCGAACGTGATGATGTCCTTGTTGCCGGTCGAGGTGATGATGATGTCGGCGCCGCCGACGGCCTGCTCCACGGTCTGCACCGGGAAGCCGTCCATCAGGGCCTGCAGCGCGTTGATGGGGTCGGCCTCGGTGACGGTGACCCGGGCGCCCTGCCCGCGCAGCGCCTCAGCGCAGCCCTTGCCCACGTCGCCGTAGCCGCACACCAGCGCGGCCTTGCCGCCGATGAGGACGTCGGTGCCGCGGTTGATGCCGTCGATGAGCGAGTGCCGCGTGCCGTACTTGTTGTCGAACTTGCTCTTGGTGACCGAGTCGTTGACGTTGATCGCCGGGAAGGGCAGCTCGCCCGCGGCCGCGAACTGGTAGAGCCGCAGCACGCCGGTGGTGGTCTCCTCGGTGACGCCCTGGACCGACTCCGCGATGCGGGTCCACTTGTCCTCGGACGCGGCCAGCGAGCGGCGCAGCAGCGCCTTGAAGACCTTGACCTCGTCGGAGTCGGCGTCGTCGTCGGGGGGCACCACGCCGGCCTGCTCGAACTGCTTGCCGCGCAGCACCAGCATGGTGGCGTCGCCACCGTCGTCGAGGATCATGTTGGCGGGCTCGTCGGGCCAGGTCATGACCTGCTCCGCGGCCCACCAGTACTCGGCCAGGGTCTCGTTCTTCCACGCGAACACGGGCACGCCCTTGGGCTCCTCGGGCGTGCCGTCGCGGCCGACGACGACGGCGGCGGCCGCGTGGTCCTGGGTGGAGAAGATGTTGCAGCTGGCCCAGCGGACCTCGGCGCCGAGGTCGACCAGGGTCTCGATGAGCACGGCGGTCTGCACCGTCATGTGCAGCGAGCCGGAGACGCGCGCCCCGGCGAGGGGCTTGACCTCGGAGTACTCGCGGCGCAGCGCGATCAGGCCGGGCATCTCGTGCTCGGCGAGCCGGATCTCGCGGCGGCCGAACTCGGCCAGGGAGAGGTCCGCGACCTTGAAGTCGAGGCCGCCTCGGGTCTCCACCGTCAGGTCGGGTGCGTCGGTGCTCGTCGTCACGGTCAGTCGTCTCCTCGTGGGGGTCGATCGGTGCGGGGGCCTGCGCGGGGTCGCGCGGGCGACGCCTGCGGCGCCGGGCCCGGGTCGGACCAACCCTAGCGAGGAGCCCCGGTCCCGGCGCGCCCACCGGGCAGGTGCGCGCACGTCAGCGGCCGGGGCGCAGCAGGGGGCACAGTGGGGGCATGGAGCTGCGACGGGTGGGCACGCGTCAGGTCGGTGCGGTGGGGCTGGGGGCGATGCCGCTGGCCGTCACCGGCCGCCCGGACCTCGAGCAGGCGGTGGCCACGGTGCACGCCGCGCTGCTGGCGGGGGTGACGCTCGTCGACACCGCCGACGCCTACAGCGAGTCGGCGGCGGACTTCGGTCGCGGCGAGGACGTCGTGGCCGCCGCGCTGCGGGCCTGGGGCGGCAGCACCGACGACGTCGTGGTGGCGACCAAGGGCGGGCACACCCGCGGCGAGGACGGCGGTTGGGGCCTCGACGGCAGCCCGGCGTACCTGCGCCGCGCGTGCGAGGCCTCGCTGCGCCGGCTCGGCACCGAGCAGGTCGACCTCTACCAGCACCACCGCCCCGACCCGCAGGTGCCGCTGGCCGAGAGCGTCGGCGGCCTGGCGGACCTGCTCGACGCGGGCCTCGTCGCCCAGGTCGGGGTGTCCAACTACTCGGCGCAGGAGATCCGGGACGCGCACGCGCAGCTCGGGGGCCGGCTCGCGGCGGTGCAGAACCAGTTCTCCCCGGCGTTCCGCAGCTCGCGGGCGGAGATCGACGTGTGCGCCGAGCTCGGGGTGGCGTTCCTGCCCTGGTCCCCGCTGGGCGGGATGTCGGCCGCGGCGGGCCTGGGCGACGCCCACGCCGCGTTCGCCGAGGTCGCCGCCGAGCACGGGGTGAGCCCGCAGCAGGTCACGCTGGCCTGGGAGCTGGCCCAGTCCGAGGTGGTCGTGCCCATCCCCGGGGCCTCGCGCCCCGCCAGCACCACCGCCTCGGCCGCGGCGGCCGAGCTCGTGCTCACCGCCGAGCAGCTGGCCCGGCTCGACGCGGCCTGACCCGGACGCCCCCTGACCCGCTCGACGCCGCCTGAACCGCCCGGCGCGGCTCAGGCCCGGGTGCGCTCCCGGTCGAGGTCCGGCTCGAGGTAGATGAGCCGGGCCGCGGGCACCGCGTCGCGCACCCGCGCCTCCGCGGCGTCGATGGCCGCCGCGACCTCGGCCACGGTGTCCCCCGCGCCGAGGGCGATCTTGGCCGCGACCAGCAGCTCGTCGGGCCCCAGGTACTGGGTGCGCAGGTGGATGACGCGGTCGATGTCGTCCTGGGCCAGCGCGGCCTCGATCGCCGCCTCCTCGGTGGCGGTCGCGCCCTCCCCGATGAGCAGGCTCTTCATCTCCACGATGAGCACGACCGCGATGACGCCGAGCAGCACGCCGATGCCGACCGTGCCCACGCCGTCCCACACCGGGTCCCCGGTGAGCAGGGTGAGCCCGACCCCGGCGAGCGCCAGCACCAGCCCGATGAGCGCGCCGAAGTCCTCGAGCAGCACCACGGGCAGCTCGGGGCTGCGCGAGGTGCGGATGAACGACCACCACGAGCCCTCGCCCTTGAGCGGCCGGGACTCGTGCACCGCGGTGCGGAAGCTGTAGCCCTCGAGCGCGACGGCCACGAGCAGGATGGCCACGGCCACCGCCGGCGAAGTCAGCTCCTCGGGCTCCGCGATCTTGTGGATGCCCTCGTAGACGGCGAACACCGAGCCCAGGGTGAACAGCACCAGGGCCACGACGAACGAGTAGAAGTAGCGGTTGCGGCCGAACCCGAACGGGTGCAGCCGCGTCGCCTGCTTGCGGGACTGCTGCTTGCCCAGCAGGAGCAGGCCCTGGTTGGACGTGTCGGCGAGCGAGTGCACGGACTCGGCCAGCATCGAGGACGACCCGGTGACGAGGAAGCCGACGAACTTGGCCACCGCGATCCCGGCGTTGGCGCCGAGCGCGGCGACGATGGCCTTGCTGCTCCCACCCGAGGACATGGGCGTGACCCTAGCGCCCGGTCGCGCCCGCACCGTCCGGTTCGTCCCCCGGTCGGCCCGGCCCGGTCGGCCCCGCCCGGTCAGCCCGGCGGGGTGACGACGCGGAACAGCGCGAGCCCCGGCTCCCCGGCGCGCACCTCGACCCCCGCGTCGCCCGCCGGCACCCACGCCGCCCGGCCGCGGGCCAGGGCCACCGCCGGGGACCCACCCGCCGCCACCGCCTCGCCGGACCCGCCGACGGCCAGGAGCACCTGCGGCCCGGAGTGGTCCAGCCGGGCGGTCGCGCCGGGGGCCAGGTCGAGCCGGGAGAGCTCGAACTCGGTGGCGCCGGTGCGGTAGACGAGCTCGTCACCGTCGCGCTCGGGCGCCACCACGGGCACGTCGGCCGCGTCGAAGTCGAGCACGCGCAGCAGCTCGGGCACGTCGACGTGCTTGGGCGTGAGCCCGCCGCGGAGCACGTTGTCGGAGTTCGCCATCACCTCCACGCCCACCCCGGAGAGGTAGGCGTGCAGGTTGCCCGCGGGCAGGTACAGCGCCTCGCCCGGGGCGAGGGTGACCCGGTTGAGCAGCAGCGAGGCGAGCACGCCCGCGTCGCCCGGGTAGGCCTCGCCCAGCTCGAGGGCGGTGCGGGCCTCCGCGGCGAAGTCGCCGTGGCCGCGGACGTGGGCGACGCACGCGTCGAGCACGGCGGGGACCAGCGCGTCGAGGCTGGGCTGGGGCAGCGTGATCCAGGTGGTGAACAGCGCCCGCAGCCCGGCCGCGTCGGGCTGGTCGGCCAGCAGCGCACGGTGCGGGGCCAGGGCGGTGCAGTCCAGCGCGTCGAGCAGGGCGACCGTCCGCGGCACCGCCCGGAACCCGGCCAGGGCGTGGAACTCGGTCAGCGCGCAGACCAGCTCCGGCTTGTGGTTGTCGTCCTTGTAGTTGCGCTCCGCGGCCCCCAGGGGGATCCCCCGCGCCTGCTCCCGGGCGAACCCCTCCGCCGCCTGCGCGGCCGACGGGTGGGCCTGCAGCGAGAGCGGCTCGTCGGCGGCGAGCACCTTGGCCAGGAACGGCAGCCGGTCGCCGAACACGGCCCGGACGACGCCGCCGAGGTGGTGCTCCGGGTCGGCGGCGACCACGTCGAGCAGGGACTCCCCGCCGCCGAGGTGCGCCGGGTCTGCGGGGTGCGCCCCCAGCCACAGCTCGGCCTCCGGCCACGGGGTGGGCGCGGGCCTGCCCTGCAGCTCGGCGATGGCGTGCCGCGAGCCCCAGGCGTAGGAGCGGACGGCCCCGCGCAGCTCATCCACGGCCGACCCCCGCGACGAGCCCCAGCAGCACGGCCGCGGTCTCCAGCCGGGGCACCAGCAGCAGCAGCCCGGCCAGCGGGTCCCCCGCCAGCGGTGCGGTGCTCACGTCGCTGCCGACGAGCTCCGCGTCGGGGAGCGCGGACGCCCGGGCCGCGGTGCGCTCCGCGTCCGGCCCCGCGAGCAGCACGACCACCCGGGTGGGCGCGGCCGGGCCGGGCCCGTCGAGCAGCGGGTCGTGGAAGAACGGGTCGACCTCGGCGGCGGGGGCGGCGGCCCGGGCGGCGTGCCCGCCCGCCACGGCGACGCCCAGCTCGACCCCGGCGGCGGGCCGCCCCGTCCGCAGCAGCAGCTGGTCGGCGGCGTGGGCGGCCACCGCCAGCCCGGCGGGGCCCTCCCCGGCCACGACCACGGCGTGGTCGAGCAGCCGGGCGGCCAGCGCCTTGGCGGGGTTGGTGAACACCTCGGCGGCGGGGTGGTGGCGCTCGGCGTCGCGGTCGAGCTCGTCGGCGAGGACGTCGAGCGGCAGCACCGGCTCGCCGGACACCCCGAGCGCGGCCAGCACGGCCAGCGCGGTGGCGGTGAAGCGGGCGTGCTCGAGGCCCGGGGGCACCGGCACGCGCGGCGGGACGAGGGTGGCCCGGCCCGCGGCGGCCGCGCCCGCCGGCCCGTCGGCGGGGTCGGCGGGGGTGGTGCGGGCGGTAGGCTGCGAGCCGATGTCCACCTCCCCGCCGCACGTCGTGACCCCCCGACCCGACCCGCT
>NZ_BAAGQZ010000005.1:81505-87201 GCF_054783215.1 Rhodococcus aerolatus
CGCCGCGGCGCACGGCCAGCGCGACGGACGCGGCCAGCTCGAGGTCGCCCGCGTCGTCCGTGGCGTCGACGTCGACGTCGAGCAGGCCCAGCCACCGCGGGGCCCGGTCGAGGTGCAGCAGCGGGACCCCGGCCCGCGGCCCGACGGCGGCCACCACCAGCTGGGCGGCGCGGGCCGCGGTGCCGGAGCGGGCGAGCAGCACGACGCTGCGGACCCCGCCGCGGCCCCCGAGGCGCTCGAGGCCCGCCTCGGCGACGTCGGACGCCGCGGCCCGCACCTGCGCCCCGGCCGACGCCGCTCCCGGCAGCAGGCCGCCGCGGTCGGCGGCGAGCAGCGAGGCGCCGTCGTCGAGGTCCGGCCCGCCGAGGACGGCGGGCTCCCCACCGGTCACGACGTCGGCGGGGTCGCCTCGTCGAGCAGCATCACCGGGATGCCGTCGGGGTCGACCGGGTAGGTGCGCCCGCAGCTGGTGCAGGTCAGGGCGTCGGCCTCGGGGTCGGTGGCCGTGCCGGGGCGCAGGGTGCCGTGGTCGGGCGCGGGGCACGCGAGGACCTCGCTGAGCTGGGGGTCGAGGGTCACTGCCATCGTCGTCGCCTCTCGTCGGGGTCGAGCGGCAGCGTCGCGCTGCCGGGTCGGGGTCGGGGACCGACGGGGTCAGGCTCGCACGATCGCGAGGACCTCGTCGCGCAGTGCGGCGACGGCGGCGTCGTCGGCGGCCTCCACGTTGAGCCGCAGCAGCGGCTCGGTGTTCGACGCGCGCAGGTTGAACCAGCTGCCGTCGACCAGGTCCACGGTCACCCCGTCGAGCGTGTCGGTGGACGCGGTCCGCCCGGCGAACGCGGCCAGCACCGCCTCGGTCCGCTCCCGGGCGTCGGCGACGGTCGAGTTGACCTCGCCCGACGCGGCGTAGCGCTCGTAGCGCGCCGCGAGCTCGGAGAGCGGCAGGTCGGAGGCCGCCAGCGCGGCCAGCACGTGCAGCGCCGCGAGCATGCCGGAGTCGGCGTCCCAGAAGTCGCGGAAGTAGTAGTGCGCGGAGTGCTCGCCGCCGAACACCGCCCCGGTCTCGGCCATCCGGGCCTTGATGAAGGAGTGCCCCACCCGGGTCCGCACCGGGGTGCCGCCCAGCTCGGTGACCAGCTCCGGCACCGCCCGGGAGGTGATGAGGTTGTGGATGACCACCGAGCCGGGGTGGCGGCCCAGCTCGCGCTCGGCGACGAGCGCGGTCACCGCCGACGGGCTCACCGGCTCGCCGCGCTCGTCGACGACGAAGCAGCGGTCGGCGTCGCCGTCGAAGGCCAGGCCCGCCACGCAGCGCCCGCCCGCGGCGCGCACGTGCTCCTGCAGGTCGACCAGGTTGGCGGGGTCGAGCGGGTTGGCCTCGTGGTTGGGGAAGGTGCCGTCGAGCTCGAAGTACAGCGGCTCGACGGTGGTCCCGAGCCGGTCGAACACCACGGGCGCGGTGTGCCCGCCCATGCCGTTGCCCGCGTCGACCGCGATGGTCAGCCCGCCGACGCCCGCCACGCCCTCGACCAGGCCGACGACGTGCTCGGCGTACTCCGCCAGCACGTCGCGCTCGGTGACCGTGCCGGGTGCGGTGGCGTCGGGGCCGTCCGTCAGGTCCGGCACGCCGGCGAGCAGGTCCGCCACCACGTCGCCCAGGCCGCTGTCCTGCCCGACGGGCTTGGCGCCGGCGCGGCACATCTTGACGCCGTTGTAGCGGGCCGGGTTGTGGCTGGCCGTGAACATGGCCCCGGCGGCGTCGAGGTGGCCGGAGGCGAAGTACAGCTGGTCGGTCGAGGCCAGCCCGATCGCGACCACGTCGCAGCCCTGCGCGGTGACCCCGGCGGTGAACGCCCGGCTCAGCGCGGGCGAGGAGTCGCGCATGTCGTGCCCGACGACGACGGTGGCGTCGGCCCCGCCGGCCTCGGCGCGCAGCAGCCGCGCGAAGGCGGCCCCCAGGTCGCGCACCAGCGCCTCGTCGAGCTGCTCGCCGACGACGCCGCGCACGTCGTAGGCCTTGACGACGGCGTCGAGCTGCTCCCGGGTGTGGCTCACGCCCCCGACCCTATCCGGGCGCGGGGCTCAGTCCTGCGGGTCCGGCAGCACGCGGAGGTGCCCGCGGCGCCCCGTGGTGGCCGTGCGGTCGCTTTCGACCACCCGGTCGGGCCTGCCGGCCTCGCGGACGGCCTCGGCCAGCGCGGTCAGGTCGTCGTCGTCGGGCTCGACCGCGGCGAAGCCGCCCTCGTGGCGGACGACCTCCCAGCCGCGGGGGACCGTCAGCCGCACGGCGTGGCGCTCGCACAGGTCGTAGGAGTGCGGCTCCGAGCTCGTGGCCAGCGGGCCGACGACGGCGGTGGAGTCCTGGTAGACGTAGGTCAGCGTCGCGACGGCAGGGTTGGCGCACCCCGCCCTGGAGCACCGCCGCTGGGACCTCACGGCTGGGGACAGTAGCGGCGGGGGCCCGCGGCGCCCCCGCGACGCGCCGGGGCCGACGCGGCTGCGTCGCCTAGGCTCCCCCCATGGCCCGGCGACCCGCGGCCCGCAGGCAGCGGGGCGTCAGCGCGTCGCGCCGGGCGGACCTGCGGGGCCGCGGCGCCCGCGGGCCGCTGCTGCCACCGTCGGTGCCCGGCTGGCAGACCCGCTCGGAGCGCTTCGACGCCCTCGTCCTCGAGGCCCTGGCCCCGATCGACCGCCGCTGGCACGACCGGCTCAGCCGGCTCGACATCGCGGTGGACGACGTGCCGCCGGTCCGCGCGGTGGACGCGGAGCGGGTGAGCTGGCCGCCGGAGGTCGTCGGTGACGGCGCCGTGCAGCTCTCCCGGCTGGTCCCTGCGGGCGTCGACCGTGCCGGCGCGACCACGCGGGCGCGCATCGTGCTGTTCCGCCGGCCGCTGGAGCTGCGGGCCCCCAAGCCCGACGACCTGGCCGACCTGCTGCACGACGTGCTCGTCGAGCAGGTGGCCACCTACCTCGAGCTGGACGTCGACGAGGTCGACCCCGACGGCGTCGACGACGACGGGCCGGACGAGGACGAGGACTGACCCCGTGCCCGTCCGGCCCGTCGGGTCGGTGCTGGTGCTGGTGCTGGTGCTGGTGCGGATGGTGGTGGGGCTCAGCCGACGGCGGCGCGCTTGAGGCGACGCCGCTCCCGCTCGGAGAGCCCGCCCCAGATGCCGAAGCGCTCGTCGTGGGCCAGGGCGTACTCGAGGCACTCGTCGCGCACCTCGCAGCCGGTGCAGATGCGCTTGGCCTCGCGGGTCGAGCCGCCCTTCTCCGGGAAGAAGGCCTCGGGGTCGGTCTGCGAGCACAGTGCCCGCTCCTGCCAGTCGTCCTCCACGGCCTCGAAGACCTGGTCGAACGTCAGGGCGAACGCCGGCGCGGCGGCCGGGCCCCGCTCGGCGGCCCCGGGCTCCGGGTCGAGGACCTCCGGCTCCGGCGCCTCGTCGCGCACCCGGTCGGGCACGATCACCAGGCTCGGTCGCGCGGACCCCAGGTCCGGCCCGTCTGCTCCACGGTCACCACGCACTGAACAGCCTCCCGGTCCACCCCTGCAGGTCTCTGGTGCCCGGCCTGCCGGGACGGGCCCGACGCCGTAATGACACCGGTGTGATTAGACCCTGCGACGATCACGGAGGTCAAGCCGCGGCGGCCCCCCGCCCTACCACGGACCGGCCCCGCCGCCGGTCACGACACGATCGGCTGACGTCGGTGACGACCGTCACTCCCCGTGTCGGCCGCGCTGCCCGGGGCCGACCCCGACGGTGCCCGACCCTAGGCTCGGTCCCGTGCGGATCACGGTGCTCGTCGGCGGCGTCGGTGGCGCCCGCTTCCTGCTGGGTGCCCGGGCGCTGCTCGCCGGGCCGGAGCACGAGGTGACGGCGGTGGTCAACGTCGGCGACGACGTCTGGATGCACGGGCTGCGGATCTGCCCCGACCTCGACACCTGCATGTACACCCTCGGCGGCGGCATCGACACCGAGCGCGGCTGGGGCCAGGCCGGCGAGACCTGGGCGACGAAGGACGCGCTCGCCGCCTACGGCGCGCAGCCCGACTGGTTCGGCCTCGGCGACAAGGACATCGCCACCCACCTGCTGCGCACCCAGCTGCTGCGCGGCGGCGCGCGGCTCTCCGACGTGACCGCGGCGCTGTGCAGCCGCTGGCAGCCGGGGGTGCGGCTGCTGCCCGTGACCGACGACGACTGCGAGACCTTCGTCCGGGTCACCCACCCCGACGACGGCGAGCAGCGCGCCATCCACTTCCAGGAGTGGTGGGTGCGCCACCGCGCCCAGGTCCCCACCCATGCGTTCGTCCAGGTGGGCGCGGAGCGGGCCACCCTCGCCCCCGGGGTGGAGGAGGCCGTGGCCGGGGCCGACGCCGTGCTGCTGGCCCCGTCGAACCCGGTGGTGAGCATCGGGGCCCTGCTCGCCGTCCCCGGGCTGCGCGGGGCGCTGCGGCGGACCGCCGCCCCCGTGGTCGGGGTCTCCCCCGTCGTCGGCGGGCACGCGCTGCGCGGCATGGCCGAGGAGTGCCTGCGGGTGATCGGGGTGGAGTCGAGCGCGGCCGGGGTGGGGCGGCACCTGGGCGCCCGCTCGGCCACGGGCCTGCTCGACGGCTGGCTGGTCGCGGAGGAGGACGCCGCGGCCACGGCGGGCGGCGACGCCGTGCCGGGGGTGGCCGTGCGCGGCGCGCCGCTGCTCATGACCGACCCCTCGACCACGGCCGAGATGGTGCGCGCGGCGCTGGACCTCGCGGGCGTCGACACCTCGGACCTGCCCGCCGCCCCGGTGCCGGCGTGAGCCGCACCGACCACGCCGCCCCCGGGCCGGTCGAGGTCCGCGCCGTCACCGGGCTGCCGGAGTTCCGCCCCGGCGACGACCTGGTGGCGGCCCTGGTCGCCGCGGCCCCGTGGCTGCGCGACGACGACGTCCTGGTCGTCACCTCCAAGGTCGTCTCCAAGGTGGAGGGCCGCCTCGTCGCCGCCCCCGCGGACCCGGAGGCCCGCGACGCGCTGCGCCGCGAGCTCGTGGAGGCCGAGGCCGTCCGGGTGGTCGCCCGGCGCGGCCGCACCCTGATCACCGAGGGCCGCACGGGGCTGGTGCAGGCGGCCTCGGGCATCGACGGCTCCAACGTCGACACCGGCGAGCTCGCGCTGCTGCCGCTGGACCCCGACGGCAGCGCCGCGCGGCTGCGCGACGGCATCGCGGCCGCGCTGGGGGTGCGCGTGGCCGTGGTGCTCACCGACACGATGGGCCGCGCGTGGCGGGTCGGGCAGACCGACGCCGCGATCGGCTCCGCCGGACTGGCGGTGCTGCACTCCTACGCCGGGGTCCGTGACGGGCACGGCAACGACCTGGTGGTCACCGAGGTGGCGGTGGCCGACGAGGTCGCCGCCGCCGCGGACCTGGTCAAGGGCAAGCTCGGCGGGCTGCCGGTGGCCGTGGTGCGCGGCCTCGAGCCCGGCGACGACGGCTCGAGCGCGGCCGCACTGCTGCGGCCGGGCCGCGACGACCTGTTCTGGCTCGGCACGGCGGAGGCGCTCGCGCAGGGCCGCCGCGACGCGCTGCTGGCCCGCCGCTCGGTGCGGGCGTTCACCGACGACGAGGTGCCCGCCGCGCTCGTCGAGCGCGCCGTCGCGCACGCCACCACCGCCCCCGCGCCGCACCCCACCCACCCGCTGGGGGTGGTGTGGGCGCGCT
>NZ_BAAGQZ010000005.1:87251-165164 GCF_054783215.1 Rhodococcus aerolatus
ACGCCACCACCGCCCCCGCGCCGCACCACACCCACCCGCTGGGGGTGGTGTGGGCACCCCCGCCCGCCCCGGGCACCGCGCAGCTCGACGCCACGGCCTCGCGCTGGCGGGCGGACCTGGCCGCGGACGGCCGCGGCGCCGTCGAGGTGGAGCGCCGGGTGGCCCGGGGCGACCTGCTGCGCACCGCGCCCGTGCTGCTGGCCGTGTTCTGGGCCGCGGACGGCGCCGCCCACGACTACCCCGACCCCGCCCGCACGGCCGCCGAGCACACGATGTTCACCGCGGCCGCGGGCGCGGCCGTCGAGGCGCTGCTGGTGGCCCTGGCCGCGGACGGGCTGGGCTCCTGCTGGGTCGGCTCCACCATCTTCGCCGCGGACGCCGCCCGCTCGGCGCTGGACCTGCCCGCCGACTGGCACCCCGTCGGCGCGGTCGCGGTCGGCGTGCCCGCGGCGCCCGTGCCCGCCCGGGGCGAGCCCGTGGCCGGGGACGCGCTGGTGGTCCGGTGAGCACCGCCGCGCCGGGTGCACCCAGCCCCACCCCGCCCAGCCCCACCGCGGCCGTGCACGCGGACACCGTCGACCGGCTGACCGCCTGGCGGGCTCCCGACGCCGGGCAGTCCGCCGTGCGCCACACCGTGCTCGCCTTCCTCGCCGCCCGGCCGGACGCGTGCTCGCGGTCCTGCGAGCCCGGCCACGTCACCGCCTCCGCGCTCGTCCTTGACCACGACGCCACCCACGTGCTGCTGACCCTGCACCCGCGGGTGGGCCGGTGGGTGCAGCTCGGCGGGCACTGCGAGCCGGAGGACGACGGCCTCGTCGCCGCGGCGCTGCGCGAGGCGCGCGAGGAGTCCGGCACCGACGCGCTGCGCATCGACCCGGACGTGCTGCACCTCGACACCCACCCGCTGACCTGCTCGCTGGGCGTGCCGACCCGCCACCTCGACGTCCGCTTCCTGGTCCGCGCCGCGCCGGGGGCCCGGATCGCGATCAGCGACGAGTCCGACGACCTGGGCTGGTGGCCGGTCGACGCCCTGCCCGACAGCGGCGCGGGCGACACCGTCGGTGAGCTGGTGCGCCTGGCCCTGGCGCGGGCCCGGGGTCAGTAGCGGCGGAAGTCCCGCACGCTCAGCCGCGGGCCGAAGCGGGGCCGGGGCGCGCCGGTGGCCTCCAGCAGCCGCACCGCCCGCTGGCGCTGCGGGGCGTAGGGGGCGAGCACCTCAGCCATGCCCGCGTCGTCGAGCGGGCGTCCCACCAGCGCCCAGCCGACCACGGTGGGGATGTGGAAGTCCCCGAAGCTGACCGCGTCCGGGTCGCCCCAGGCGCGCTGGGCCACCTCGGCGGCGGTCCACACCCCGATGCCCGGCACCTTGCGCAGCCAGGTCCGGCCCGCCTCGCCCCGCAGCTCGACGGCCCGCTCCAGCCGCGGCGCGACCGAGGCGGCGGCCAGCAGAGCGCGGCGCCGGGTGTGGTCGACCCCCGCACGGTGCCACTCCCAGTCGGGGATCGCGAGCAGCTGGGCGGGGGTCGGGGGCAGCCGCAGGCCGTCGGGCACCGGCCCGGGCGCGGGGTCGCCGAACCGCCAGCTCAGCTCGCGCCAGGAGCGGCGGGCCTCGGTCCCGGTGACCTTCTGCTCCAGCACGGCGCCCAGCAGCACGTCCCACACGGTGCCGCTGGCGCCCAGGCGCAGGTGGGGGCGGGCCCGCACCGCCGCAGCGACCCGGTCGTGGTGGGCGACGAAGCCCGACGGGTCGTCGTCGGCGCCGAGCAGGGCGGGCACCCCGTCGAGCGCCTGCTCCGCCCCCGCGCCCCAGGCGTGGGCGTGCACCGACCGGTCGGGCCCCCGGGTGAGCAGCAGCGTCACCGGTCCGGTGGGGGACGTGGCCGCGCGCCACACCCCGGCGGCCGTGGTCCGGGTGGTCGGGTCGCCCCGGCCCCGCGACAGCGGCCGCAGCACCCCGGCGAGCTCGACGGTGAAGCCGGGCCGCCAGTCGCGGTGGCGGCCGCGGACCGCCGTCATGCCGGCGACGTCACACGTCGCTGGAGAAGCGGACCCCGCCGTCGGGCAGGGCCACCCCGGGCCAGAGCCGCGCGCCGCGGAGCAGCTCGCAGCGCGCCCCGACCACGGCGCCGTCGCCGATGACGCCGTCGCGGACCAGCGCCCGCGGTCCGATGCGTGCGCCGAACCCGACGATGGAGCGCTCCACGACCGCCCCCGCCTCGATCACCGCACCGTCGAAGACCACGGCCCCGTCGAGGCGGGCGCCGGCACCGACCTCTGCGCCCCGGCCGAGCACGGTGCCGCCGATGAGCAGCGCACCCGCCCCGACGGAGGCGCTGGGGTGCACCAGGGACTCCCCGCGCGCCCCGGGCAGCGCGGGCGACGGGGCGATGCCGCGGACGAGGTCCGAGGAGCCGCGGACGAAGTCCTCCGGGGTGCCCATGTCGCGCCAGTACGCGGCGTCCACGTGGCCGAACACGCGGGCGTCGCGCGCCAGCAGCGCCGGGAACACCTCGCGCTCCACCGAGACCGGCCGGCCCGCGGGGATCTCGTCGAGCACCTCGCGACGGAAGACGTAGCAGCCGGCGTTGACCTGGTCGGTCGGTGGGTCCTCGGTCTTCTCCAGGAAGTCGGTGACCCGGCCGTCGGCGTCGGTGGGCACGCAGCCGAAGGCGCGGGGGTCGCCCACCCGCACGAGATGCAGCGTCACGTCCGCCTCGCACCGCTCGTGGGTCTCGAGGACCTGCCGCAGGTCGGTGCCGCCCAGGACGTCGCCGTTGAACACCATGACCGTCTCGCCGCGCAGCACGTCGACCACGTTGCGGATGCCGCCCCCGGTGCCCAGCGGCTCGGTCTCGGTGACGTAGACCAGCTCCAGGCCGATGTCGGCGCCGTCGCCGAAGTGCTGCTCGAACACCTCGGCCTTGAACGAGGTGCCCAGCACGACCCGGCGGATGCCGGCCTCGCGGATGCGGGAGAGCAGGTGGGTCAGGAAGGGCACGCCGGCGGTGGGCAGCATCGGCTTGGGTGCCGACATGGTGAGCGGGCGCAGCCGGGTCCCCTTGCCGCCGACCAGGACCACGGCCTCGGTCGTGTCGAGGTTCATCGGTCTCTCCCTGGGTCGTCGGTGCGCCGGGCGGGCCGCCCGGACCCGGCGGGTCGGTCGCGGCGGGTCGGCCTGAGGGACCATACTGGCCGCGTCGGCAGGACCGGGTGGGTCAGGTGACCGGTCCGCCACTGAGCGGGTGACGCCGGGACCGGGGGTGCGACGGCCGTGGCCGCTGACGACCTCCTCGTCCCCGCCGCCCGTGGGCCGCGGCACCGCGCGGACGCCGCACTGCGGCGCGCCAGCCGGCGCGACGGCACGGTCGTGACCCCGGACACCATGGCCTCGCACATGGACCACACCGACACGGTGGTCATCCCGCGGCACGCGGTCACCGCGGCCGACCCCCGCGCCGTCGACCCGGACTCGACGGTCGTGCTCCCCGCCCTGCGCCGCCGCTAGTCCGACCGGCCCGGGCCACCCGACGGTGCCGCCCGGCGGACGGCGAGCCGGGCGCGCAGCCGCAGGCCCCACCGCAGCGGGGCGGCGAGGACGGCAGGCACCCGCTCGCCGGTGAACCGAGCCGCGCTCTCGTGGTGGGCGCGCAGCATCACCGCGGGCGCCCGGTCGGCCGCGTGGCCCTGGTCGTGGTGGACCTCGGCGGCGGGGACGTACACGCACCGCCAGCCGGCGCGCACCAGCCGGTCCCCGAGGTCGACGTCTTCGAAGTACATGAAGTAGCGGGAGTCGAACCCGCCCACCGAGGCGAACGCCGCCCGGCGCAGCAGCAGGCACGAGCCGGACAGCCAGCCCGCGTCCCGCTCCACCGGCTGCTCGCCGCTGCGCCGGTAGGACCGGGAGAACGGGTTGCCGGGCCACACCCGGGAGAGCACGGCGTGCCCGCTGCCGGCCAGGAGCGACGGCTGCTCGCGGGCCGAGGGGTAGACCGCGCCGTCGGGCTCGCGCACCAACGGGCCGAGCGCCCCGGCCCGCGGGGTGCGGCGCGCGGCGTCGAGCAGCACGTCGAGCGAGCCGGGCGCCCACCGCACGTCGGGGTTGGCCACGACCACCAGGTCCACCCCGGGGTCCAGCGCGGCCACGGCCCGGTTGGCGGCGGCGCCGTAGCCGACGTTCTCGCCGAGGCGCAGCAGCTGCACCCGGGGGTGGCCGGCCACCGCCCGCTCCGGCGCGCCGTCGACCGAGCCGGTGTCGGCGAGCACCACCACGGGGTCCTCGGTGGTGGCCGCGGCGAGCGAGGCGAGGAACACCTCGAGGTGCTCGCCCGGGGAGTAGGTGACGGTGACGACGGCCAGGCTCACGGTGCCGCCCCCGGCACGCCCGTCACGGCCGGACCGCGGCGAGCCCGCCGCCGCGGACGAAGCGGTGCAGGGCGTCGCGCCACGGCGGCAGCGGCGCCAGCCCGGCCCCGACCCAGGCGGCGTCGGAGAGCACCGAGTAGGCGGGCCGGGGCGCCGGGCGCGGGAAGTCGGCCGTGGTCACGGGCAGCACCCGCTCCGGGTCGGCGCCGAGCTCGCCGAAGACCGCCCGGGCCAGGTCCCACCAGCTGGCGGTGCCCGCACCGGTCGCGTGCAGCACACCCCCGGGCAGGTCGTCGCGGCCCGCGAGCTCGAGCAGCCCGGCGGCCAGGTCGGCGGTCCAGGTGGGCGAGCCGACCTGGTCGGCCACCACCCCGACGGTGTCGCGCTCCCGCTCGAGGCGCGCCATGGTGGCGACGAAGTTGGGGCCGTGGGCGCCGTACACCCAGGCGGTGCGCACCACGTGGGCGCCGGGCAGCGCGGCGAGCACGGCCCGCTCCCCCGCCAGCTTGGTGCGGCCGTAGACCGTGCGGGGCCCGGTGGGGGCGTCGGGGCCGTAGGGCTCGCGGGCGTCGCCGGCGAAGACGTAGTCGGTGGAGACGTGCACCAGCCGGGCGCCGTGGCGGGCGCACGCCGCGGCGAGCACCCCCGGCGCGGTCGCGTTGAGCGCGGTGGCCCGCTCGACCTCGGTCTCGGCGGCGTCGACCGCGGTGTGGGCCGCGCAGCTCACCACGACGCCGCCGGCCCCGAGCCGGGCCACCGCGGCGTCCACCGCGTCGGCGTCGGTGACGTCGAGCTCGGCCGAGCCGGGCGCGCTGACCTCGACCCCGAGGCCGGTGGCCAGCCCGGCCAGCTCGGTCCCCAGCTGGCCCCGGCCGCCGGTGACCAGCAGCGGGGGGACGCTCACCGGCCCAGCTCGGCGTACGCGGCCTCGGTCGCGTCCTTGGCGGGCGCCCACCAGTCCTCGTGCTCGCGGTACCACGCCACGGTCGCGGCCAGGCCGGCCTCGAGGTCGGCGTAGCGCGGCGCCCAGCCGAGCTCCCGGCGCAGCTTGCCGGCGTCGATGGCGTAGCGCAGGTCGTGCCCCGGGCGGTCGCCGACCAGGTCGTAGGCGTCCTCGGGCTGGTCGAGCAGCCGCAGCAGGGTGCGGACCACGGTGAGGTTGTCGGCCTCGCCGTCGGCGCCGATGAGGTAGGTCTCGCCGAGGCGGCCGCGCTCGAGCACGGCGTGCAGCGCCCGGTTGTGGTCGTCGACGTGGATCCAGTCCCGGACGTTGGCCCCCGCGCCGTACACCTTGGGCCGCACCCCGCGCAGGATGTTGGTGACCTGCCGCGGGATGAGCTTCTCCACGTGCTGGTACGGGCCGTAGTTGTTGCTGCAGTTGGAGATCGTGGCCGCGAGCCCGAAGCTGCGGACCCAGGCGCGGACGAGCAGGTCGGCACCCGCCTTGGTCGAGGAGTACGGGCTCGACGGCCGGTACGGGGTGGTCTCGGTGAAGCGCGCCGGGTCGTCGAGCTCGAGGTCGCCGAAGACCTCGTCGGTCGAGACGTGGTGCAGCCGGGTGCCGTGGGCGCGCACCGCCTCCAGCAGCCGGAAGGTGCCCACGACGTTGGTCTGCAGGAACGGCTCGGGGTTGCTCAACGAGTTGTCGTTGTGGCTCTCCGCGGCGAAGTTGACCACCACGTCGTGCTCGGCGACGAGCCGGTCGACCAGCTCGGGGTCGGCGATGGACCCCTCGACGAAGTCGACGGAGCCGGCCACGGGGTCGAGGCTGGCCCGGTTGCCCGCGTAGGTGAGCGCGTCGAGCACCGTGACCTGGTGCTCGGGGTGCTCGGCCACGGTCAGGTGGACGAAGTTGGCGCCGATGAACCCGGCTCCGCCGGTGACGAGCAGGCGCACTGAGGTCTCCCCTGTGTCGTGGTCGTGGTCCGCCGGCCGAGCCCGGCGCGGCCGACCCGGGGCAGTCTGGCACGCCGGTCGAGGTCCCGGACCGGGCGTGCCCGCGCCCGTAGCCTCCTCGACGCGACGGCCCCGACGGGGGGACGCGACGAGCAGACCGGGGGGACGCGGGGTGGTGGACGGGCACGACGAGTGGCGGCGCGACCCCCGTGACCCCCGTGACCCCCGCCCCACCGACGACCCGCGCCCGGGCCGCAGACGTCGGGACGCCCCGCGCGACGCACGTCCGCGCCCACCGCAGCACCGGGAACGCCGCCCCGGCGACACCCCCACCCGCCCGGCTGGGGGCAGCCCCACCCGCCCGACTGGTGACACCCCCACCCGCCCGCCGGACCGCACCGCGGCCCGTCGCCCCACCCGGCCCGAGCCGCGGCGCCACGGGGTGCTGCGGGGGATCGCGGTGGCGGCGTCGGCGCTCGTCCTGCTGGGCACCGGCGTCGCGTGGCGGACGGTGGACGGCCTGGACGACGGACTGGCCACCACCGCGCTCGGCCTCGGCGGTGACGGCAGCAGCCACGACGACGGCGCCACCGACATCCTGCTGGTGGGCACCGACAGCCGCACCGACGCCCAGGGCAACCCGCTCTCGCAGGCCGAGCTCGACCAGCTGCGCGCCGGCGACGTGGCCACCACGAACACCGACACGATCATCCTGGTGCGGGTGCCGGACGACGGCGGCTCGGCGACGGCCCTGTCGATCCCCCGGGACTCGTTCGTCGCCGTCCCCGACGGCGGCAAGGCGAAGATCAACGGCGTGTACGGCTCGGCCAAGCAGGCGCGGGCCGACGCCATGGTGGCCGCTGGGGACGACCCGGCCGCCACCGAGGGACCGTCCACCGAGGCCGGCCGCCAGGCCCTGGTCTCGACGGTGCAGTCGCTGACCGGCGTCACCGTCGACCACTACGCCGAGATCGGCCTGCTCGGGTTCGTGCTGCTCACCGACGCCGTCGACGGCGTGCCGGTGTGCCTGCGCAACGCGGTCGACGAGCCGCTGTCCGGGGCGAGGCTGCCCGCGGGCGAGCAGACCCTCACCGGGGCGGACGCGCTGAGCTTCGTCCGGCAGCGCCACGACCTGCCCCGCGGCGACCTCGACCGCATCCGGCGCCAGCAGGCGTTCATGGCCTCCCTGGCGGGGAAGGTGCTCTCCACGGGGACGCTCAGCCCGGGACGGGTGGGGGCGCTCAAGGACGCCCTGGCCCGGTCGGTGGTCATCGACGCGGACTGGGACCTGCTCGGCTTCGCCCAGCAGCTGCAGGGCCTCGCCGGGGGGAGCGTCACCTTCCGCACCGTGCCCGTCGTCGACCCCGACGCGACCAGCCCCGACGGCGAGTCCGTCGTGGCCGTCGACCCGGCCCAGGTGGCGGCCGCGGCCGCCGAGGCCGTCGGGCGCACGCCGTCGACCACCAGTGCGGCCCCGACCACCACCACGGCGGCCCCGTCGACCCCGGTCGAGGTGGCCAACGCCTCCGGCGTCGAGGGCCTGGCCGCCTCCGTCGCCACCGCCCTCGGCGGGCTCGGCGTCAGCACCGGCGCGGTGGGCAACAGCCCCGACGGGGACCGGGCCGAGAGCGCGGTGATGACGACGGACCCCTCCGACGCCGGCGCGGCCGCCGTCGCGTCGCTGCTGGGCGGCCTGCCGGTGCAGACCGACGACACGCTGCCCGCGGGCACGGTGCGCGTGGTGCTGGGCACGGACTACGCGGGCCCCGGCAGCGCGGCGTCCCAGTCCGGCGACACCGCCGGGACCGCCCCGGCCCTGCCGACCCCGGCCGGCCCCGCTGCTGCTGCTCCGGCGCCGGCCCCGGACCCCATCGCCGCGGACCCGGACCCGCGCTGCGTCGACTGACCGGGCCGGCGCCTGGGAGGCTGGGGCCATGACGGTCACCGACGCCCTGCTGCGCCCGATCCTGGACGCGGACCCCGCCGGCCCCCGCGTCACCTACTACGACGACGCCACCGGGGAGCGCGTCGAGGTCTCCGGCCTGACCCTGGCGAACTGGGCGGCCAAGACGGCCAACCTGCTGCGCGACGAGCTGGGGGTCTCCCCCGGCGACCGCGTCACCGTGGCGCTGCCCGCGCACTGGCAGACCGTGGCGGTGCTGCTCGGCGCCTGGTGGTGCGGCGCCGTCGTCGACGACCCGGCGGCCCCCGCCCCGGCCGACGCCGCCGTCGCGCTGTGCACCGCCGACCGGCTCGCCGAGGTCGACGACGCCCCCGAGCAGGTGGTGCTCTCCCTCGACGCGTTCGGCCGACCCGCGCCGGACCTGCCCGTCGGGGTCACCGACTACGCCACCGCCGTCCGGGTGCACGGGGACGCGTTCGTCGCGCCGCGGGTGGGTGACGCCGCCCCCGCCCTGGCCGCGCGGTCGGTCGGTGACGTGGTGGCCGCGGCGCGTGCCTCGGCGGCCGCGCAGGGGCTCACCCGCTCCGACCGCGTGCTGTCCGCGGCCGGGTGGGAGTCGGCCGCCGCGCTCACCGACGGCCTGCTGGCCGTGCTCGCCGCGGGCGCGTCGCTGGTGCAGGTGAGCCACCCCGACGAGGCGCGGCTGACCCGCCGGGTCGAGAGCGAGAAGGTCACCCGCACGCTCGGGGCCTGACCGGTGCACGAGCCCGCCGGGCTGGGTAATCTCCGGGCAAACTCCTGGAGGTCCTCGTGCGCCGCACCCCCACCCGCGCCCTGCTGGCCGCCCTCGTGGCGCTCGTGTCCTTCGTCGGCCTCGCGCCGGCCGCCGGCGCGCAGACCACCGGCCCCCTGCAGCCGGTGTCCACCGACCTGACGCAGTACGTCGGCGAGTGGGACCAGCTCGCGGCGATCCCGGCCTTCTTCGACGTGTTCTGCGTGCGGGACACCCGCGCCACGTACACCGCCGACCCCGACGGCACCATCGGGGTGGCCAACGTGTGCAGCGGCCCGTTCGGCATCCCCGTCCCGATCCGCGGCACGGCCCGGGTCACCGACCCGGTGACGACGGGCGCGCTGCAGGTCAGCTTCCTGCGCTTCTTCGGCCGCACGTTCTACCTGGGCGGGACCAACTACGTCGTGGCCGCGCACGACCCCGGCTACACGTGGGCCCTGGTCGGGGACCCGCAGCGCCGGAGCGGGTTCCTGCTCTCCCGCACGCCCGCGTTCACCACGGCGCAGTGGCAGGCGGCGTACACCGCGATCCAGGACGCCGGGTACGACCCGTGCCGGTTCCTGACCACGCCGACCACCGGCGGGCTGAGCACCAAGGGCCCCCTGTGCAGCCCGCCGGTGACGACCGGTCCGGCCTAGCGCCTGCTCGAGCCCCGGCGCGTCGCCGCCGTCAGCAGCACGAGCAGCACCGCGGTCACGGCGACCTGCACGATGAGCACGGTGACGAACCCGACGTCGGTGCCCGCCACCTTGTAGGTGAGGTAGGCGCCGAGGAAGGACCCGACGAGGCCGAGCACGATCGTGAGGATGATCCCGATCGACTGGCGGCCGGGGACCACGAGACGGCCGAGCAGCCCCACGACGAGCCCGATGACGATGGCGCTGACGATCCCACCTGGTTGCACGGTGACCTCCGGTGCGGTTGCGGACCGGGACGGGGTGGCCCCGGTGCTCGGCGGGAGCGTGCCACGGTGATCAGCGCCGGGCCCGACGAAGCCGCCCGCCGGGGTGCTCAGCCCTCGAGGTCACCCTCCGCGGCGAGCAGGGCCTCCTGCAGCGCGGTGATGGTGGCCGGGTCCGGCTCGGCCCACAGCCCGCGCTCCGCGGCCTCGAGCAGCCGCTCGGAGATGCCGTGCAGCGCCCACGGGTTGGACTGGGAGAGGAACTTCGCGTTCTGCTCGTCGAGCACGTAGCTCTCGGCCAGCTTCTCGTACATCCAGTCCGCGACCACGCCGGTGGTGGCGTCGTAGCCGAACAGGTAGTCGACCGTGGCCGCCATCTCGAACGCACCCTTGTACCCGTGGCGCCGCATGGCCTCGAGCCACTTGGGGTTGACGACGCGCGCGCGGAACACCCGGGAGGTCTCCTCGACCAGCGAGCGGGTGCGCACGTGCTCGGGCCGGGTGGAGTCGCCGATGTAGGCCTTGGGTGAGCGGCCGGTCAGCGAGCGCACCGTGGCGACCATGCCGCCGTGGTACTGGAAGTAGTCGTCGGAGTCGGCGATGTCGTGCTCGCGGGTGTCGATGTTCTTCGCCGCCACCGCGATCCGCCGGTACGCGCTCTCCATGTCGGTCCGCGCCGGGACGCCGGCCATGTCCCGGCCGTAGGCGTAGCCGCCCCACACCGCGTAGACCTCGGCGAGGTCGGCGTCGGAGCGCCAGTCCTTCGAGTCGATGAGCGAGAGCAGGCCCGCCCCGTAGGCGCCGGGCTTGGACCCGAACACCCGGGCGGTGGCCCGGCGGCGGTCCCCGTGCTCGGCGACGTCGGCCTCGACGTGGGCGCGGACGTAGTTCTGCTCGGCGGTCTCGTCGAGCCCGGCGACGAGGCTGACGGCGTCGTCCATCATGGTCACGACGTGAGGGAAGGCGTCGCGGAAGAAGCCGGAGATACGGACGGTGACGTCGAGCCGGGGCCGGCCCAGCTCGGCCAGCGGGATCGGCTCCAGGGTCTTCACCCGTCGGGACGCCTCGTCCCACACCGGCTGCACCCCGAGCAGGGCCAGCACCTGGGCGACGTCGTCGCCGGAGGTGCGCATGGCCGAGGTGCCCCACACGCTGAGCCCCACCGAGCGGGGGTGCTCCCCGGTCTCGGCCAGGTAGCGCTCGACGAGGGAGTCGGCCAGGCCCTGCCCGGTCTCCCAGGCCAGCCGGCTCGGCACCGCGCGGGGGTCGACGGAGTAGAAGTTGCGCCCGGTGGGCAGCACGTTGACCAGGCCGCGCAGCGGGGAGCCCGAGGGGCCCGCCGGCACGTAGCCGCCGTCGAGGGCGTGCAGGGCCATCGTCATCTCGTCGGTGGTGGCGGCCAGCCGCGGGACCACCTCGGCGACGGCGAAGTCGAGCACCGCCTCGACCGCGGCGTCCGGGGCGCCGAGCACCTGGGTCACGATCGGGGCCACGGCCTCCCGGGTCCAGCCCGCGGCCTCGCAGGCGGTGACCAGGGCCAGGGCGCGGGCCTCGACGTCGTCGGTCTCGTGCAGCCCGGCCGAGCCGTCCTCGACGAGGCCGAGGGCCTCCCGGAGCCCGGGCAGCGAGGTGGTGCCGCCCCAGATCTGGCGCGCGCGCAGGATGGCCAGGACCAGGCCGATGCGGGCCTCGCCCTGCGGCGCGACCCCGAACACGTGCAGCCCGTCGCGGATCTGGGAGTCCTTGACCGCGCAGAGCCAGCCGTCGACGTTGAGGATCATCTCGTCGAACTCGGCGTCGTGCGGTCGGTCGTCGAGGCCCAGGTCGTGGTCGAGCTTGGCCGCCTCGATGAGCGTCCAGATCTCCTGGCGGATCGCCGGCAGCTTGGGCGGGTCCATCGCGGCGATGTTGGCGTGCTCGTCGAGCAGCTGCTCGAGCCGCGCGATGTCGCCGTAGGTGTCGGCGCGGGCCATGGGCGGGACCATGTGGTCGACGAGGGTGGCGTGGGCGCGGCGCTTGGCCTGGCTGCCCTCGCCGGGGTCGTTGACCAGGAACGGGTAGATCATCGGCAGGTCGCCCAGCGCGGCGTCGGGCGCGCAGGCGGCGGACATGCCCACGGTCTTGCCGGGCATCCACTCGAGGTTGCCGTGCTTGCCGACGTGGACCACCGCGTGCGCGCCGAAGTCGTGGCGCAGCCAGTGGTAGGCGGCGAGGTAGTGGTGGCTGGGCGGCAGGTCCGGGTCGTGGTAGATCGCGATGGGGTTCTCGCCGAACCCGCGCGGCGGCTGCACCATGACCACGGTGTTGCCCTGGCGCAGCGCGGCGAACACGATCTCGCCGTCCGGGTCGTGGCTGCGGTCGACGAACAGCTCGCCCGGCGGCGGGCCCCAGTGCTCGACCATCCGGTCGGTGAGCTCGGCGGGCAGGGTGTCGAAGAACGCGCGGTAGTCGGCCGCCTTGATGCGCACCGGGTTCCCGGCCAGCTGCTCCTCGGTGAGCCAGTCCGGGTCCTGCCCGCCGGCGGCGATGAGCGCGTGGACCAGGGTGTCGCCGTCGAGGGCGTCGACCCCGGGGAACCCGTCGCCCTGCTGGTAGCCCTGCTCGCGCATCGCGGCGAGCAGGCGGACCACCGACGCGGGGGTGTCGAGGCCGACGGCGTTGCCGATGCGGGAGTGCTTCGTCGGGTACGCGCTGAGCATCACCACGACCTTGCGCTCGGCCGGCGGGGTGTGGCGCAGCCGGGCGTGGCCCAGGGCGATGCCGGCCACGCGGTCGGCGCGCTCGGGGTCTGCCACGTAGGACGTCAGGCCCTCGTCGTCGACCTCCTTGAACGAGAAGGGCACGGAGATGATGCGGCCGTCGAACTCGGGGATGGCGACCTGGTTGCCGACGTCGAGCGGGGTGAGGCCGTCGTCGTTCTCGGCCCAGGTGGCCCGCGGGGTGCCCAGCACCATGCCCTGGATGACGGGCAGGTCGAGGCTCGCGAGCTCGCCGACGTCCCAGGCCCCGTCGTCCCCGCCGGCCTGGGCGCTGGCGGGGGTGGAGCCGCCGGCGGCGAGCACGGTGACGACGAGGGCGTCCATGCTGCGCAGCGCGTCGATCATCTCGGGCTCGGTGCTGCGCAGGCTGGCGGTGTGGACGGGGACGGGGTGCCCGCCCTTCCGCTCGACCGCCTGGCAGAGGTCCTCGACGAAGGCCGTGTTCCCGGCCAGGTGGTGGGCGCGGTAGTAGAGGACGGCGACGCGTGGTCCGGTGACCGTGCTGGGTCGCTCCACCAGTCCCCACGACGGGGTCTCCGCGGGCGGCGCGAAGCCCTCGCCGTCGAGCAGGACGGTGTCGGCGAGGAAGCGGTGCAGCTCGACGATGTTGTCGGGTCCGCCCTGGGCCAGGTAGGTGTGCGCCTCGGTGGCCACGCCGAAGGGCACCGTGGAGAGCTCCATGAGCTCGGCGTCGGGCAGCTGCTCCCCGCCGAGGACGACGACGGGCACGCCGAGGTCGAGCAGCGGCGCGACCATGTCCTCGTACTTCCGGCGCGAGCCCAGGATCCGGACGACGACCAGGTCGGTGCCGTCGGCGAACTCGACGAGGTCACCGACGCGGTACGGGTTGCCCAGGCGCCAGCTCGAGGCGCTGGTGCGCGCGGCCAGCAGGTCGGTGTCGGAGGTGGAGAGCAGCGTGAACGTGCGCTCCGTGGTGGGTGCACTCATGGGGGTCCGGCCTTCCGTCGGGGTCGCCCGCCCCGCGTCGTGGGTCGCCGGCAGGGGCGAGTGTCTGGCTCACCCCTGCGCTGCTCCTCGCAGGCCGGGGCTCACAGTGGCGGGACCGCGCCGGGCTCTCACCGGGCTTCCTCGCTGCTCTGCCGTGGATCTGCGGGTGACGTTACCGGGCGGCCCGAGCAGACCGCTCCCGCCCAGCGGTGCTCCGCGCCCTCCTCCGGGCGTTCGTCACCTCGGCCCGACGGGGGTGAGACTGGGCCGTGACCACCTGGGCGATGACGCTGGACTGCCGCGACGCACCCCGCCTGGCGCGGTTCTGGGCCGCCGCGCTCGGCTACGTGCCGGCCCCACCACCGGCCGGGTTCCCCAGCTGGGACGACTGGTACGCCGGCTGCGACATCCCCGTCGACGAGCGCGGGGACGTCGTCGCGCTCGTCGACCCTTCCGGCGCGGGGCCGGGGCTGACCCTGCTCGCCGTCCCGGAGCCGAAGACCGCCAAGAACCGGCTCCACCTGGACCTGCGGGTGGGCGGGGGCAGGCACGTCCCGTGGGAGCAGCGCTGGCCCCGGGTGCTCGCCGAGGTCGAGCGGCTGGTCTCGGTCGGGGCCACGGTGCTCGCGCAGCACGACGTCGCCGGGCGCGGTGACCACGTGGTGCTGGCGGACCCGGAGGGAAACGAGCTCTGCGTCGTCTGACGGCCCGGGCCTTGCGGTCGGTTACTCGAACGAGTAAAAGTGTTACTCGTGCGAGTAACACGTCCGACCGCGGCCGAGCGCCGGGCACAGGTCGTCGAGGCCACGATCGCCGTGGTCGCCGAGGACGGGTACCGCGCCGCGACCTTCGCGAACATCACGCGGCGGGCCGGGCTCTCCTCGACGCGGATGATCTCCTACCACTTCGCGGACAAGGACGAGCTCGTCGCCGAGGTGGTGGCCACGCTGTTCCGCACCATCAGCACCTGGGTCGAGGCGCACGGACCGTCCGACGTGGACGGGCCGCGGGAGGCGCTGCTCGGCTACGTGCGCTCGACCGTCGAGCTGCACGACGCCCACCGCCTGCCCATGCGGGCGCTGAGCCGGATCTTCCTCGACCACCGGCCCTCCGACGGGTCCCGGCCCTACGGCGACCCGGAGGAGGACACGGCGGTGACGCGCGTCGAGCGCATCCTCACCGACGGGTGCCGCACCGGGGTCTTCCGCGCCTTCGACCCCTGGGTGATGGCGGTGACCGTGCAGCGCTCGCTCGACGGCATCGCGTTCCTGCTCGAGACCGCGCCCGACCTCGACCTGGGCCACTACGCCGACGAGCTGGTCACCACCGTCGACCGGGCCACCCGCCCCTGACCGGAACCCCACCGGAGGACACGTCATGCCGGACACCACGAACGGGTCGCCCGCCCTGCGCCGGCTCGTCACGCTCATGCTCGTCAACCTGGCCGTCGGCCTCGTCGTCGCCGGCCTGACCCTCGTGCTGCACCAGCAGGTCCTCGACCACCAGCTCGCGGCGTCCGACCCCGAGGTGCTCGCCGACCCGGCGCAGCGGCGCGCCCTCGAGCAGAGCCTCTCCGCGACGCTCTGGTCGAGGCCCGGACCCGCCGTCGCCGTGGCGCTGCTCTACCCGTTGTTCCTGCGCCGGCTGCGGCGGCACGAGAAGCGGGGCCTCCGGCGCACCGTCGTGGCCGCCGTCGCGCAGCTGCTCGCTCTCGGGTGGTACGCCGTCGGCACCGGTGAGCCGCGGTGGCTGGTCCTCCTGCAGGTCGGCCACGCGGTCGTGGTGGTGGGCGTGCTCGTCGCCGCCACCCGCCCGGGCCTGCGACGCACCTTCGGCTACCCCGCCCCCGGCGACCGCACCCGCGCCGGGCACCGCGCGGCCCTCAGCCTGGTGGTGCTCGCCCCCCTGGTGGCCGAGCTCTCCTGGGGCTCCACACGTCTCAGCCAGCTCGCCGGCCTGCTGCTGTACTGGCCCGCCTACGGTGCCGGCGCGCTGCTGGTCCGGGAGGTGGTGCGACGCCGCGGCGGCGGCCTGCCCGCGGTGCTGGTGCTGGGTGTCGCCTACGGCGTGCTGGAGGAAGGGCTCGCGCTGCAGTCCCTCACCAGCCCGACCCTGTTCCGCAGCATCACCGACCTCGTGCCGCGGGTGGAGGGGGTCAACGTGGGCTACGCGTTGATGGTGCTCACCTACCACGCCGTGATCAGCATCGCGGCGCCGATCGCGCTCGCCGAGCTGGTGCACCCGCGGGTGCGGCGCACGCCCTGGCTGGGTGCGCGGGCGACGGTCGCCACCGCCGTCGTCGCCGCCCTCGGGCTCGCGGTCCTGCGACTCGTCCCCATCACCGCGGACCCCGGCTACACGATGCCGTGGGCCGACGACGTCGTGCTGGCCGTGCTCGTGCTGGCGACCGTGGCCGCCGCGCTGCTGGTCCTGCCCCGGGTGCACCGGCCGGTCGCCCGCAGCAGCGTGGCGCCACCTCCGCCGGCGGTCCTCGCGGTGGCGAGTGGCGTTGCGTCCCTGCTTTTCCTGGGCCTGCTGATGCCCCTGCCCGGCGCCCGGCACGCCGGGTGGGCCCCCACCGCCGGGGGCGCCTGGGTCGCGGTCGCCGCCGCCACGGCCGCCGCCGTGGGGTCCGTGGTCCTGGCGCGGCGCTGGCTCGGCTCCGGCGCCTGGTCACCGCGCCACACGGTGGGCGCGCTGACCGGGATGCTTGTGGCGCACACCGTGATCGGGCTGCTGTCGCTCGTGCACACCCCGCTCGACGTCGCCGGGCTCGCGGCCGTCGGAGTCGTCGAGGTCGGGCTGCTGGGGGTGCTGGCACGACGGACCGGGACGCACCGACCCGTCGTGCCGGCGTGACCGCCGCCGTCAGCGCTCGATGGCGGCCATCTGCTCCTCGCTGTGGTGCCCACCCGACGGCGGCGCCATGTCGGTGAGCGTCTGCAGCTGCTCGGCGGTGAGCACCACCTCGTCGGCCGCGACGTTCTCCTCGAGCCGGGAGACCTTCTTGGTGCCGGGGATGGGCGCGATGTCCTCGCCCTGCGCCAGCACCCAGGCCAGCGCGACCTGGGCGGGGGTGACGCCGATCGAGCGGGCCAGCTCGCCCACCTGGTCCGCCAGCTCGAGGTTGCGGTCGAAGTTCTCGCCCTGGAAGCGGGGGTTGCCCTTGCGCATGTCGTCGTCGTCGAAGTCGTCGGGCGTGCGGATGGTGCCGGTGAGGAAGCCGCGGCCCAGCGGGGAGTAGGGCACCAGGCCGATGCCGAGCTCGCGCAGCACCGGCAGCACCTCCTCCTGCTCCCGGGTCCACAGCGAGAACTCCGACTGCAGCGCGGTGATGGGGTGCACGGCGTGGGCGCGGCGGATGGTGGGGATCCACGCCTCGGACAGTCCCAGGTACCGGACCTTGCCCGCCTCGACGAGCTCTGCGGCGGCCCCGATGGTGTCCTCGATCGGGGTCCGCGGGTCGACGCGGTGCTGGTAGAGCAGGTCGATGTGGTCGGTGCGCAGCCGGCGCAGCGAGCCCTCGACCGCGGTGCGGACGTTGTCGGGGCTGGAGTCGAGGTTGCCGGGCCCGTCGCCGCCGTGGGAGACCATCCCGTACTTCGTGGCCAGGACGACCTCGTCGCGGCGGCCCTCGATGGCCCGCCCGACGAGCTCCTCGTTGGTGTACGGGCCGTAGATCTCGGCGGTGTCGAGCAGCGTCACGCCCAGGTCCAGCGCGCGGTGGATGGTGCGGATCGACTCGGCGTCGTCGCGCTGCGAGGTCGAGTAGGCCATGGACATGCCCATGGCGCCCAGGCCGATCCGGCCGACGGTCAGGGTACCCAGGGTCGCGGTCTGCACGGCTGTCCTCCTCCGGTGGTGGTCGGCCCCGAGCCTGCTCCCCCACCCCACCGCGCGCACGGTCAGCCCCCGGCGCGCTCGGCCTCCCGCGCGGCGACGCCGGCGTCGGTGCAGAAGCCGCGGCCGTCGGCGCGCAGGCAGAGCAGGCCGACGAGCCGTCGCTCAGCGTCCACGACCGCCAGCCGGCGCCGGCCCACCGCGACCATCTCGCGGTGAACGTCGAGCACGGGCGCGGCGGCGTCGACGGTGCGCGCCCCGAGGCGGGCCACGTCGAGCGCCGGGGACCCCGGCGGCACTTCGCGCTCCAGGTCGGCCCGGTCGACGGTGCCGCGCAGCACCCCGTCGCCCACCAGCAGCACGAGGTGGACGTGGCCGTCGCGCAGCGCGTCGCGGGCGTCGGCGACCGTCGCCGAGGCGGGCAGCGTCTTGGGGGCCGTGATCGCGAGGTCGGCCACCGTGCGGCCGGCCGCGTCGGCGGGCAGCTCGGGGCAGGTCCAGGCGGGCGGTACGGGCACGTCCCGATCATCCCGCGCCGGGGCGACGACGCCGGTCGAGCGCCCGGACCGGTGAGGACCGTCACGCCGAGCACCGGTCCCACCGCGGGGTCGGGGTCGTGTCGCGCCGGGTCGCCCCCGGTGCCAGGGTCGGGCGCGACCCCACCGCCTCACGAAGGAGCACCCCGTGCGCACCCGCAAGCTCGGCTCGTCCGACCTGGAGGTCTCCGAGATCTCCCTCGGCTCCTGGCTCACCTACTCCGGCGGCATCGAGGCCGACCAGACCCGCGCCTGCACCGAGGCCGCCTTCGACGCCGGCATCACGTTCTTCGACACCGCCAACGTCTACGGCCGCGGCGCGGCGGAGACCGCCTGGGGCGAGATCCTGGCCGACCACGCCCGCGACTCCTACGTGCTGGCCACGAAGGTCTACTTCCCGATGTCCGACGACGCCGGCGACAGCGGGCTCTCGCCGGAGCAGATCGCGAAGCAGGTCGACGCGTCGCTGCGGCGGCTGCGGGTCGACCACGTCGACCTCTACCAGTGCCACCGGTTCGACTCGTCCGTGCCCGTCGAGGACACCCTGGAGGCCCTCGCCAGGGTCGTCGAGCAGGGCAAGGCCCGCTACCTCGGCTTCAGCGAGTGGACGCCCGAGCAGATCCGCACCGGGGTCGAGATCGCCGGCCCCGAGCTGTTCGTCTCCTCCCAGCCGCAGTACTCGATGCTGTGGCAGGCGCCGGAGGCCGAGGTGTTCGGGGTGTGCGCGGAGAACGGCATCTCGCAGGTGGTGTGGTCGCCGCTGGCGCAGGGCGTGCTGACGGGCAAGTACCACTCGCTCGACGACCTGCCCGAGGGCAGCCGCTTCGCGAGCGAGGAGATGGGCAGCGCGAAGGACCTCGTGCTGACCGCGGGCACGATCGCCGCGGTGGACCGGCTGCGACCCGTCGCCGAGCAGGCCGGGCTCGACCTGCCCACCCTGGCGCTGGCGTGGGTGCTGCGCCGCGGTGAGGTCGCCTCGGCCATCACCGGGGCCTCCCGGCCGGAGCAGGTGCACGCCAACGCCGGTGCGTCCGGCGTCGAGCTGAGCGACGACGTGGTCGCCGCCGTCGACGCGGCGCTCGGTGACGTCCCCGTCCGCGAGCCCCGGCTGGCCCCGGGAGCCACGGCGGAGATCACCCACCGCTAGGCACGGCCCGCGCGCCGGTCAGGCGGGGACGTCTGCCCGGCGCGCGGCCGGGCTGCGCACCAGCAGCGCGGCCCCCACCGTGAGGACGCCGATCGACCCGGCGACGACGAACGCCAGCCGCAGCCCGGCCGGGCCCGGCAGACCCTCGGCGCCGACCGTGGCGGCGGTGGCCACGCTGATGAACACCGCGGTGCCGAACGCGCCCGCCACCTGCTGCAGCGTGGAGAGGATCGCGCTGCCGTGGGAGTAGAGGTTCTCCGGCAGCGCCCCCAGGGAGTCGGTCAGCAGCGGCGTGATCATCAGCCCGAGGCCGATCATGAGCAGCACGTGGATGGCGACCACCTCGGCGATGGGCGAGGTCTCCCCCAGCGTCGCGAACAGCCACAGCGCCACGGCCATCGCGGTCGCCCCGGGCACGACGAGGCGGCGGGCGCCCAGCCGGTCGTACAGCGCGCCGACGGGACGGCCCAGCAGGCCCAGCGTCAGCCCGCCCGGCAGCAGGACGAGCCCGCTGACGAAGGTGCTGGTGCGCAGCACGGTCTGCAGGTAGAGCGGCAGCAGGATCACCGCGGCCCCGAGGAAGCACAGGAACGCGAGCGCGGTCACGAGCACCCCGGCGCTGAAGTCGCGGTGGGCGAAGGTGCGCAGGTCGAGCAGGGCCCGGTCGTCCCGGGCCAGCCGCAGCTGGCGGCGGGTGAAGACGACGAGGACCACCAGGCCCCCCACGATCGCCGCCCACGGGGCGGGCGAGGTGAGCCCGCCGGCCTCCCCGAGCGTCGACAGCCCGTAGAGGACGCCGGCGAAGCCCAGGGCCGAGAGCACCACCGAGGCGACGTCGAGGGGCACGGCGCGGGTCGGCGTGGGCAGCCGCAGGAACGTCGTGCCCAGCACCAGCGCGGCCACCGCGAGGGGCAGCACCAGCCAGAACATCCACCGCCAGTCCAGGGTGGACAGGATCGCGCCGCCGACGGTGGGGCCCACCGCGGGGGCGACCGCGATGACGATGGTGATCGTGCCCATCGTGGCGCCGCGCCGCTCCACGGGCACCAGCCGCATCACCGTGGTCATCAGCAGCGGCAGCATGACCGCGGTGCCGCACGCCTGGAGCACGCGGCCGACGAGCAGCACGCCGAACCCGGGGGCGAGCGCGCCGACGAGGGTGCCGACGACGAAGAACGTCATCGCGGCGGCGAACACCTGCCGCGGGGTGAACCGCTCCAGCAGGTAGCCGGTCAGCGGGATGACCACCGCCATCGTCAGCAGGAACCCGCTGGTCAGCCACTGCACCGTGGTGGCGGTGACGCCGAGGTCGACCGAGAGGTCGCGCAGCGCCACGCTGAGGATGGTCTCGTTGAGGATCATCACGAACGCCGAGAGGACGAGGACCGTCAGCGCGAGGGTGGTGGCGGCCGAGAGCTTCTGCGGGGCGTCCGGCGCGGCGGTGGCGCGATCGGGGACGGCAGCAGCGTCGGTCGTGTCGGGCGTGGTGGTCACACGGGTCTCCAGGTGGGGAGGCGGTGGGCCGGCCCGTCGGGGTGGGTGCGGGAGCGGCGGAACGGGGCTGATCGTCCCCCTCAGCGTCGCCGGGGTCGACCGGTATTCCGCCCGCGTCGCGGGCCTCCCCCGCACCCGGGGAGACCACTACCTTCTGCTGGCATGCCCCGCTTCCTGCGCGACCGGTCCCCGGGCCACCAGCAGCGTGCGACGGCGCTCGAGCTGTTCTACGACCTCGTCTTCGTGTTCGCGGTGACCCAGGTGTCGCACCACCTGCTCGTCCACCTGACCTGGACCGGCGTGCTCCAGTCGGCGATCATGCTCGTCGCCGTCTGGTGGTCCTGGAACTACACGACCTGGGTCACGAACGAGCTCGACCCCGAGTCGTCGGTCGTCCGCGGCCTCGTCGTGACGCTCATGCTGCTGTCGCTGCTCATGGCCGTCGCGATCCCCGACGCGTTCGGCGACCGGGCGCTGCTCTTCGCGGTGCCCTACGTCGTGCTGCAGGTGGGACGGCACCTCTTCCTCGCCCTCGTCACCGCCGACCGCGGCACGCCCGAGCGGGAGCGGGCGCTGCGCATCCTGGTGTGGTTCGGGGCGGCCGGGGCCTTGTGGCTCGCCGGTGCGCTGGTCGACGGTCCGGCACGCACCGTGCTGTGGGTCGTCGCGGTGGTCGTCGACCTGGCCGGGCCGGTCTCGACGTACCGCGTGCCGGGACTGCCGCGGCTCGACCCGAGTCGGTGGGACGTCGTGGCCGAGCACTTCGCCGAGCGGTTCCAGCTGTTCATCATCATCGCGCTCGGCGAGTCGATCGTGATCACGGGGGCGACCACCGCCGAGCTGACGCTGGACCCGGCCCGCTCGACCGCGTTCGTGGTCGCGTTCCTCGGGTCGGCCGCGTTCTGGTGGCTCTACTTCGGCGACGGCGCGGCCCGGGCCGAGCGGCGGCTGGCGGCGGCGGGGACCCGCAGCACGCAGGTCGCCCGGGACGCCTTCACCTACCTGCACGTGCTGCTGGTGGCGGGCATCATCCTCGCCGCGGTCGGCGACGAGATCGTCATCGGGCACCCGGGTGAGCACCTGCACCTGCCCGAGGCGTCGGTCGTCGTCGCGGGCCCCGCGGTGTACCTGCTGGGCCAGACGCTCTTCCGGTGGCGCACCAGCGGTGCCGTGCCCGTGGCGCCGCTGGTCGGCGGGGTGGCGTGCCTCGCGGTCCTCGCCGTGTCCACCGCCCTGCCGGCCCTCGTGCTCGCCCTGCTGCTGCTGGCCGTGGTCGTCGTCGTGGTGGGTGCCGGGGCCCGCCCCGCTGCCCGACGCCCGCGACCGACGGCCGCCTGAGCGCTCCCGCGCCCGTCCGGGCTCGTTACCCTCGGGCCGGTGACCGAGAGCCGGGCCCGCACCAGGGTCGACGCGTGCCCCGGGGCGCTGCAGGTCCACCCGGCCGCCGACGGCGGGCTCGCCCGCGTGCGGCTGCCCGGCGGGATGCTCACGGCCGCCCAGCTCGAGGTGCTGGCCGACGCCGCCGAGGAGCTCTCCGACGGTGCGCTCGAGCTGACCAGCCGCGGCAACCTGCAGCTGCGGGCCCTGCCCGCCGGCGCCGAGGTCGAGCTCGCCGAGCGGCTGGCGGGGGCCGGGCTGCTGCCCTCGGCGACCCACGAGACGGTGCGCAACGTCGTCGCGTCCCCCCTGACCGGGCGCCTCGGCGGGCTGCTCGACGTCCGGCCGCTGGTCACGGGGTTCGACACCGCGCTGCGGGCGGACCCGGTGCTGGCGGCGCTGCCCGGCCGCTTCCTCGCCTCGTTCGACGACGGCCGGGGGGACGTGACGGGCCTGGCGGCCGACGTCGGCGTGCACGCCGTCACCGCCGACGCGCTCGCGGTGGTCCTGGCCGGGGTCGACTCCGGGGTGCGCGTCGCCCCCGGGGACGCCGTGGCGCTGCTGCGGCGGGCCGCGACCGCGTTCCACGAGGTGCGGGGGTCGGCGTGGCGGCTCGCCGAGGTGCCCGACGGCGCGGCCCGGGTGCGCGCGGCCCTCGACGGGGGCGGCGAGCCGGAGCCGCTGGCGACCGCCGCCGGGGCGCCCGTCGGCTGGCTGGCCCAGGACGACGGGCTCGTCTCGCTCGGCGCGGTGGTGCCCCTCGGGCGTCTCGACGCCGGGACGGCCCGCTTCCTGGCCGCGGTCGAGCGTCCGCTGGTCGTCACCCCCTGGCGGGGCGTCGTCGTGACCGACCTCGACGAGGACGTGGCCGACGCGCTGCTGCGGTTCGTCGCGCCCCGCGGGCTGGTGTTCGACGCGGCCTCGGAGTGGTCGCGGGTGACGTCGTGCGCGGGGCGCCCGGGGTGCGCGAAGGCCCTGGCCGACGTGCGGACGGACGCGGCGTCCGCCGTCGCGACGGGCACCCTGCCCGGGGACGGTGCGGTCCACTTCTCCGGCTGCGAGCGCCGCTGCGGCCGGCCCCGCGGCGAGGTCCTCGACGTGGTCGCGACCCCCGACGGGTACGCGGTGGGCTGACGTGGTGGTTAGGTGAGCCTCACCTCATCTAAGGTGTCGTCATGCCCCGCGCCACGACCCGGACCGCACCCCGCAGCCGAGCCGCGCGCAGCGAGCACGTCGCGATGGGGATGCACCGGGCCCGCGTGGCCCGGGTGCAGCGCCTGAGTCGGCACCTCGCGCGGATCACCCTGACGGGGCCCAGCCTGGCGGGCTTCGTCGACGACGGTCCCGACCAGCGGGCGAAGCTGCTGCTGCCCCGGCCCGGCCGCGGGCTGCCGCCCCTCGACGGGTCGGCCCGCTGGTACGAGGCGTGGCAGGCCACGGCCCCCGAGGAGCGGCCCGTCCTGCGGACGTACACCGTCCGGCGGTCCCGGCCCCACGACGCCGAGGTCGACCTGGACGTGGTGCTGCACGGGGACAGCGGCCCGGGCTCGGCGTGGGCCTGCCGGGCAGCCCCGGGCGACGAGGTGGCGCTCTACGGCCCGTACGCCGAGCACGAGTGCCCGCCCGACGCGGCGTGGCAGCTCGTGGTGGCCGACCACACCGCGCTGCCCGCCGCCGCGGCGATCCTCGAGCAGGCCACCCCGGGTCCGCTGGTGGCACTGGTGGAGGTCCCGGGCGCCGACGACGAGCTGGACCTCGTGGTGCCGCCCGGGGCGCGGCTGACGTGGCTGCACACGGGGACCGGCGAGCCCGGCCGGGCGCTGCGCGCGGCGGTCGCGGCCACGACGCTGCCCGGGGGGCCGGGCTACGCGTGGGTGTGCGCGGACACCACGACCGTCCAGCACGTCCGCCGGGACCTCGTCACCGGGCGCGGCATGCCCGCCGACCGGGTCATGTTCATGGGCTACTGGCGCACCGACGGGCCGATCGACCCGGCGTGACGGTCGTCCCCGCCCGGACCCCACCTGCCGCGCACCGGGTGACGAACGTGACATCCGGGCTGCTCGGGCGGCCCGGGGCCCGCTACCGTCGCACCACGCCCCGTCGACGTCGCAGGAGGCCCCGTGCTGAGCAGGTTCGAGATCCGCAAGGACGTGGTCCAGGAGCTCACCGCGTCGGCCGCCACCCGGGCCGGCCGCATCGCCACCATCCTCACCGACGCCGTCCGCGACGTCACCCACGAGGTCGGCGACTGGTTCTCCGACGCGTTCGAGATGCAGGAGGCCGCCCGCCGGGCCGAGGCCGAGCGCGTCGCCGAGCAGCAGGCCGCGGGCCCGGAGGAGCCGGCCGGGACCGACCCCGACGCGGCCGACGGCACGGCCGCCGACGAGGCCACGGCCGCCGACCCCGCCGAGGCCCTGGCCACCGCGGACGGGCAGAACCGCGGCACCACCCACCCCGCGGCACCCTCCGGGGGCCACCCCGTCCCGGCCGCACCCGCGGCCGCCGGGGTCACCGCCCGGCCCGTGGCGTCCGGCGGTGTCACCGGCCGGCCCGCCGCGGCCGGCGAGGACCCGGCCGCCACCGCCTGACCCGGGCCCGGCTCAGGCCAGGCCGCGTCCTGCCAGCCAGTCCAGCGCGGCCTCGACCGTCGACACCTCGGCCGTCGGCACCGCCCCGCTCGCGGAGGGCCGCTGCACCACGACCACCGGCAGCCCGAGCTCGCGGGCGGCGACCAGCTTGGCCGCCGTCATCGCGCCCCCGCTGTTCTTCGTCACCACCACCTCGACCCGCCGGGACCGCATCAGCTCGCGCTCCCCGGCCACGGTGAACGGCCCCCGGTCCAGCAGCACCTCGACGTCGGCGGGCACGGGGCCGTCGGGCGGGTCGACCGAGCGCAGCAGCACCCACCGGCCCGGGACGCCGAGGAACGCGCCGAGGCTGCGCCGGCCGGTGGTGAGCAGCAGCCGGCCCCCCAAGCCTGCCGCCACCTCGGACGCCGCAACGAGCGAGAGCGCGTCGTGCCACCGGTCCCCGGCGACCGGGGCCCACGGTGCCCGGCTCAGCCGCAGCAGCGGCACCCCGACCTGCAGCGCGGCGGCGACGGCGTGCTCGGTCATGGTCGCGGCGAAGGGATGGGTGGCGTCGACCACGGCCCCGACAGGCCGCTCCCGGAGCCAGCGGACCAGCCCGGCCGTCCCCCCGAACCCGCCCACCCGCACCTCCCCCGCCGGCAGCACCGGGTCGGCGACCCGCCCGGCCAGCGACGTCACCACCTCGGCGCGCCCGTCGAGCGCGGCCGCCAGGGTCCGGGCCTCAGCGGTCCCCCCGAGCAGGAGGACGCGGCTCACCGGGCGCGGGCGCTGGAGTAGAGGTGGCTGTCGGGGAAGCCGTCGGCGGCCAGGACCCGTCCCACCACGATGACCGCGGTGCGCCGCACGCCGGCGTCGAGCACCGTCGCCGCGATGTCGGCGAGCGTGCCGCGCAGGACCACCTCGTCGGGCCGGCTGGCGCGGGCCACGACGGCGACGGGGCAGTCGGACCCGTAGTGCGGCAGCAGGTCCGCCACCACCTGCTCGACCGCCTGGACCGCGAGGTGCAGCACCAGGGTCACCCCGGCCCGGGCCAGCGTGGGCAGGTCCTCCCCCGGCGGCATGGCGGTGGCGCGGGCGGAGATGCGGGTGAGCAGCACCGACTGACCCACCTCGGGCACGGTCAGCTCGCGGCCCAGCGCGGCGGCGGCCGCGGCGAAGGCGGGCACCCCGGGGGTGATGTCGTACTCGACCCCGGCGGCCCGCAGCCGGCGCACCTGCTCGGCGACGGCGGAGAACACCGACGGGTCCCCGGAGTGCAGCCGGGCGACGTCGACGTCGCGGTCCCGCGCCGCCAGCACCTCGGCGAGGATCTCGTCGAGCGTCATGCCCGCGGTGTCGACGACCCGGGCGCCGGGCGGGCACCACTGCAGCACCTCCGGGGGCACCAGGCTCCCGGCGTAGAGGCACACGGGGCTCGCCTCGACGACCGCGCGCCCGCGCAACGTCATCAGGTCCGCAGCACCCGGGCCCGCGCCCACGAAGTGCACCTTCACGCCACGTCCCCCGTCACGACACGACCACCCTCCACTGCGTGACCGGCATGGCGGGACGCCACCCGGTGAAGCCGCCGACGGGCACGGCCCGGCTCACCTGCAACCGGGTCAGCGTGCCGCCGAGGCGGGCGTGCGCCGCAGCCAGCACGGCCTCGGACTCGACCGTCACGGCGGTGGCCACCAGGCGCCCGCCCGGTCGCAGCGCCGCCAGGCAGGCCTCGAGCACACCGTCCCCCGTGACCCCGCCCCCGACGAACACCGCGTCCGGTGCGGGCAGGCCCGCCAACGCCTCCGGGGCGGCGCCGTGGACCACGCGCACCCGCGTCGCCCCGAGGGCGGTGGTGTTGCGGGCGACGGCGGCGGCCCGCGCCTCGTGCTGCTCGACGGCGACGGCCCGGCAGTCCGGGTGCGCCCGCGCCCACTCGACGGCGACGCTGCCCGCGCCGGCGCCGACGTCCCACAGCAGCTCGCCCGGCCGCGGCCCCAGCGCTGCCACGGTCACCGCCCGCACCTCGTGCTTGGTCAGCTGCCCGTCGTTGTCGTAGGCCTCGTCGGGCAGCCCGGGGGTGACGGGGTGCACCGGGGTACCGGCCGCGGGGACGCACTCGACGGCGACGACGTTGAGCGGGTCGCCCGGTGGCTGGTCCCAGCCCGCAGCCCGCCCGGTCACGCGCTGCTCGCCCGGCCCGCCGAGCTGGGCGAGCACGGTCACCGCGCTCGGCCCCCACCCGGCGGCGTCGAGCACCGCGGCGACCGCGGCCGGGGTGGTGGCGTCCCGGCTCAGCAGGAGCAGGCGGGCGCCGTCGCCGACGTGGGCCAGCACGTCCGTCACCGGGGCCTCGAGCAGGCTCACCACGGGGGTGCGGTGCAGCGCCCACCCCAGCCGGGCGCAGGCCAGCGAGGCCGACGACGGGTGCGGGTGGACGTCGAGGGCGTCGGGGCCGAGCAGGCCGGCCAGCGTGGCGCCGATGCCGTGGAACATGGGGTCCCCGCTCGCGAGGACGCAGAGCCGGCGCGTCTCCCGTGCTGCCAGCAACCCCGGCAGGGCCGGCAGCAGCGGCACCGGCCAGCGCACCCGCTCCGCGGGGACGTCCTCGGGCACGAGGTCGAGCTGGCGGGGGCTGCCCAGGAGCACGTCGGCGGCGGTGACGGCCGCGCGGGCGGACCCGGCGAGGCCGTCCCAGCCGTCGGCCCCGACCCCCACCACCGACACGCGCACCGGGCCATCGTGCCCCGGGTGCGCGGGTGGGTCAGGGGCGGGTCAGCTGCTTGCCGTGGCCGGCCGCGCCGTCGACGTCGGTGACGTCCGCGGTGTAGCCCCCGGCGCGCAGCGCCTCGGCCTGCTCGCCGGCGACCCCGGCAGGAGCGACGGCCTGGGTGAAGCCGCGTCGACGCGCCTCCGCCTCGAGCTCCCAGAGCACCCGCCGGGCCAGCCCGCGGTGCACGGGCTCGGTGGACCAGGGCCCGACGACCTCGACGGTGGCGTCGTCGCGGACGGTGTAGACCCCGCCGGCCACGGCGCGCCCGCACCCCACGTCGTGCAGCGAGACGAGCACGCCGACCACCGTGGCGTCGCGGTCCAGGACGGGGGCCGGCACGGCGGCACCGCGCGCGGCCAGCTCGGCCAGCACGGCGTTCGCCCGCGGCGAGCCGAGGGGGGAGAGCGAGGCGCGGACGGCCGCGGTGCGGGGCGTGGCGGTGCGGACGGGGGCGCGTCGGGTCCGGGACGCGGTCGGGGCGGGGTCGGGCACGGTGGAGCCTTCCTGGAACGGGGTGCCACGACGGCGGACGTCGGTGGCCGCGCAGCGGGGGGTGGGGCCCAGTGTGGCCCGCGGGGAGGCGTTCGTCACGTGCAGAACGCCGCTGTCACGCAGTGGACGCCGGATCGTCTCCGAGCGTCACCCCGCGGGGTGAACGGGGGTCGGTCAGAGGACGTGCTCGCCGTACATCTCGCCGAGCGGGTCGGCGATGAGCTCGATGCGCGCGCCGTCGGGGTCGCGGAAGTACAGCGACACCCCGCTGTGCTCGACGACCTCCACCCCGGCCTCCTCCAGCGCCGCCCGCAGCGCGCGCCACCGGGTGGGCTCGACGCTGATGGCGACGTGGTGCAGCCCGCCGAGCACCTCGGCGTAGGGGCCCACGTCGAGCCCGGGGAAGTCGAAGAAGGCGAGCAGGTTCTGGTTGCCGATGTCGAAGAAGAAGTGCGAGGAGCCGGGGTAGTCCCGGTTCTCGATGAGCTCGGTCAGCGGGAACCCGAGCACGCCCTGGTAGAAGCGGACGGTCGCCTCGACGTCGCTGGACACCAGGGCCGTGTGGTGCAGGCCCCGCGCGGTCGAGGCCGGCCTGTCCGCGGGCGCCACGAGGTGGCGGTCGCGGATCTCCGCGCGGGTCGCGGCGAGGGTGGCGGGGTCGGGCGTGCGGGCGGCGGGCATGGCATCTCCTGTCGTGCCGCCCGCGGCTGCGGCGGCACCGGTAGTTTACATCTCAACCACCGGCGCCGCCGGGAGGTCAGCCCTTGAGCAGCGCGCGGGACATGACCACCCGCTGCACCTGGTTCGTGCCCTCGTAGATCTGGGTGATCTTGGCGTCGCGCATCATCCGCTCGACCGGGAAGTCGCGGGTGTAGCCGGCGCCGCCGAACAGCTGCACCGCGTCGGTCGTGACCTCCATGGCGACGTCCGCGGCGAAGCACTTCGCGGCCGAGGAGATGAAGCCCAGGTTCTTCTCGCCCCGCTCGGCGCGCGCGGCGGAGACGTAGACCATGTGGCGGGCGGCCTCGATCTTCATGGCCATGTCGGCGAGCATGAACTGCACGCCCTGGAAGTCGCTGGTGGCGCGGCCGAACTGCTTGCGGTCCTTGGTGTAGGCGACGGCCGCGTCGAGCGCGCCCTGCGCGATGCCCACGGCCTGCGCCCCGATGGTGGGGCGGGTGTGGTCGAGGGTCTGCAGCGCGGTCTTGAAGCCGGTGCCGGGCTCGCCGATCATCCGCGACCCGGGGACGCGGCAGTGCTCGAGGTAGACCTCGCGCGTCGGGCTGCCCTTGATGCCGAGCTTGCGCTCCTTGGCGCCGAAGGAGATGCCCTCGTCGTCCTTGTGGACCATGAACGCGGAGATGCCGTTGGCCTTCTTGTCGGGGTCGGTCACGGCCATGACGGTGTACCAGTCGGAGACGCCCGCGTTGGTGATCCACGCCTTGGTGCCGTCGAGCACCCAGTCGTCCCCGTCGGCCTTGGCCCGGGTGCGCATCGAGGCGGCGTCCGAGCCCGCCTCCCGCTCGCTGAGCGCGTAGGAGGCCATCGACGCCCCGCTGGCCACCGACGGCAGCACCTCGGCCTGCAGCTCCTCGCTGCCGGCCAGGATGAGGCCCATCGTGCCGAGCTTGTTCACCGCGGGGATCAGCGAGGACGAGCCGCACACCCGCGCGACCTCCTCGATGACGATGCACGCCGCGACGGAGTCCGCGCCCTCGCCGCCGAACCGCTCGGGCACGTGCACGGCGTGGAAGCCGGCCGCGGTGAGCGACTTCTGCGCCTCCTCGGGGTAGCGCTCCTGCTCGTCGACCTCGGCCGCGAACGGCAGGATCTCCTTCTCGGCGAGGGAGCGGACGGCCTCGCGCAGGCCGTCGTGCTCCTCGGCGAGGCGGTAGAGGTCGAAGTCGGGGTTGCCGGTCTGCGTGGCCACGGTGGTGCCTCCTGGGCGGGTGGGGTCCGGTGCTGCCTCGAGCGCGGTTAGCGCTCGATAACGTCTGACCCCGATACTACGTCCGCCCCGCCGGGGTCACTCCCCCAGCAGGGTGCGGCGCAGCGCCTCGTCCTTGGCCAGCACCGACGCCTCGAGCGCGGCCTGGAAGGCGACCATGCGCTCGAGCAGCGCCGGGTCCGAGGCCGCGAGTATGCGCACGGCCAGCAGCCCCGCGTTGCGCGCCCCGCCGACGGACACCGTGGCCACCGGCACGCCGGCGGGCATCTGCACGATCGACAGCAGCGAGTCCATCCCGTCGAGGTGGCGCAGCGGCACCGGCACCCCGATCACGGGCAGCGGCGTGGCCGCGGCCACCATCCCGGGCAGGTGCGCGGCTCCCCCGGCCCCGGCGACGACGACGCGGATGCCGCGCCCGGCGGCGTCGCGGGCGTGGTCGAGCATGCGCTGCGGCGTGCGGTGCGCGCTGACGACGCCGACCTCGAAGCGCACCTCGAACTCGGCCAGCGCCTCCGCGGCGGCCTGCATGACCGGCCAGTCGGAGTCGCTGCCCATGATCACGCTGACCTGCGGCCCCGTGCCGGCCACCACGTCCTCAGCCATCGTGCTGCCCTCCGCCGTGCGGGTCCCACCCGTCGCTCCACTCGGCGTGCGACATCCACCGCGCCGCCCGCTGCGCCTGCTCGCCCACCGCGGCCACGTCGTCCCCGAGCACGGTCACGTGGCCGATCTTGCGGCCCGGCCGCTCGGACTTGCCGTAGAGGTGCAGCTTGGCCGCCGGCATCCGGGCGAAGAGGTGGTGGGCGCGCTCGTCGAGGCTCATCGCCACCGGGTCGGCCGCCCCCAGCACGTTCGCCATGACGACGACCGGTGCGGTGGGGGTGGTGTCACCCAGCGGGTAGTCCAGGACGGCGCGCAGGTGCTGCTCGAACTGGCTGGTCCGCGCGCCCTCGATCGACCAGTGCCCGGAGTTGTGCGGCCGCATGGCCAGCTCGTTGACCACGAGACCGCCGTCACGGGTCTCGAACAGCTCCACGGCCAGCACGCCGACCACGCCGAGCTCCCCGGCCAGGCGCAGGGCCAGCTGCTCGGCGGTCTCGGCCAGGTCGGGGTCGAGCCCGGGGGCCGGGGCCAGCACCAGCGCGCAGATCCCGTCCTGCTGCACGGTCTGCACCACCGGCCAGGCGGCCCCCTGGCCGAACGGCGAGCGGGCGACCACGGCGGCCAGCTCCCGGGCGAAGTCGACGCGCTGCTCGACCATGAGCGGCGTGCCCGCCTCGAGCTGGGCCGTGACCACCGCGTCGGCGCCGGCCTCGTCGAGCACCCACACCCCGCGGCCGTCGTAGCCCCCGCGCACGGCCTTGAGCACGCAGGGCCAGCCGTGCTCGGCGCCGAAGGCGTGGACGTCGGCGGTCGAGGTCACCTCCGCGAAGTGCGGCACCGGCGCCCCCAGGTCGGCCAGGCGGCGGCGCATCACCAGCTTGTCCTGCGCGTGGTGCAGGGCGGTGGGCGGCGGGTGCACGGTGACGCCCGCGCCGACGAGGGCCGCGAGGTGCTCCTGCGGGACGTGCTCGTGGTCGAAGGTCAGCACCGTGGCGCCCGCGGCCACGCGTCGCAGCGCGTCGAGGTCGGTGTGGCTGCCGACGACGACGTCGGGGGTGACCTGCGCGGCCGGGTCCTGCTCCCCGGCGGCCAGCACCCGCAGCGTCAGGCCCAGGTCGATCGCGGCGCGGTGGGTCATGCGGGCGAGCTGGCCGCCGCCGACCACGGCGACGACGGGGGGCGAGGGGCTCACGGGGGCCCACTCTCCCAGAGCGGGCCCCCGCGGCAGGCACCGGTGCTGCCCGCGGGCTCCCCTACACTCGCGCCGGTGACTGCCGTCGACGCCGTGCTGGCCCGGGTGCCCGAGCCCCTGAGGGACCGGGCGGTGGCCAACCGGGAGGTCATCAAGTTCCTCATGGTCGGCGGCACCACGTTCGTCGTCGACACGGCCGTGTTCTTCGCCCTGAAGTCGTCGGTGCTGTCCTCCAAGCCGGTGACGGCCAAGGTCGTCGCCGTCCTCGTGGCCACGATCCTGAACTACGTCCTCAACCGGGAGTGGTCGTTCCGCAGCCGGGGCGGCCGGGAGACCCACCACGAGGCGTTCCTGTTCTTCCTGGTCAGCGGCATCGGGCTGGCCATCAACTCCGCCCCGCTGTGGGTGTCGAGCTACGTGTTCGACCTGCGGGTGCCCGACGTGTCCCCGCTGACCGAGAACATCGCCGACTTCGTCTCCGCCCAGCTCGTCGGCACGCTGCTGGCGACGGCGTTCCGCTGGTGGGCCTTCCGCCGGTTCGTCTTCCCCCAGGACTTCACCGACGGCGAGGAGCTGGCCGCCGCGGTCAACCCGGCGCCGGCCGACGCCGCCGGCACGGCCGCCACCAGCACCGCCGTCACCGACGACCCGGAGCTCGGGCACAGCTGACCGGGCGCCCTACCGGGGCTCGCGCACCCCGACCGTCCGGGGCACCCCGGCGTCGGCACCGGTCAGGTACAGCGTGAACAGCGGGGGCCGCGCCCGGCGCAGCTCGAGGCGCCCGCCGTCGGTCTCCACCAGCGCCCGGGCCAGCGCCAGCCCCACCCCGGTCGAGCTGCCCCCGGAGAAGCCGCGCTCGAAGACGTGGGGCACCAGCTCGTCGGGGATGCCGGGGCCCTCGTCCTGCACCTCGACGACGACGCGGTCCTCGTGCTCGGCCCGCCCACCGCGGGCGGCGACGCCGCGCACCCGGACGGTGACCGGGCCGCCGCCGTGCTGGGCGGCGTTCTCCACCAGCACCCCCACCGCCTCGCGCAGCCGGGCCGGCGCCACCCGGGCGCGCCGGCCGGGCTCGGCCTCGAGCACCAGCTCACGCCCGACCGCGGCCAGGGTCGGCCGCCAGTCCGCGACGACGGGGGCCAGCTCGGCGGCCACGTCCACCGGGGCCCGCCCGGCCCCCCGCTCCTCCCGCGAGGCGGCCAGCACGTCGCCCACCACCGAGGTCAGCCGGTCCACCTGGTCCAGGGCCGCGGTGGCCTCCTCCACCACGTCGGGGTCGGGGTGGTCGGAGAGCTCGTCGAGCCGCAGCCGCACCGCGGTGAGCCGGCTGCGCAGCTGGTGGGAGACGTCGCCCACCATCTCCCGCTCGCGCTGCACCAGGGCCGCGAGCTCCACGGCGGAGGAGTCGAGCACCTCGGAGACCCGGTCGAGCTCGGCCACCCCGTAGCGGCGCGGCTCCGGGCGGAAGTCCCCGGCCCCGAGCCGGGCGGCGCGGTCGGCCACCTCCTGCAGCGGCACGGCCAGCCGGCGGGCGGTCGCCACGGCCACGGCCGCCCCGCCCAGCACCGAGAGGGCCATGACCAGCCCGACGATGGCGGTGGCCTGCAGCTGGCGGGTGCGCATCGCCTCGTCGGAGACCACCAGTCGCACGGAGCCGCCCTGCCCCAGCGGCAGGCTCTCCTCCAGCGAGGACACGACCTGCGGCCCGACGACGAGCACCCGCTGCCCGCCGCCCTCGGTGGCCAGGGTGACCACCAGCTCCGACCCGGCCGGGATGGCCAGGGCGAGACGACCGGTGTCGAGGGCGCCGGGGAGCCGGCCGTCGGGCAGCTCCTGCAGCTCCACCTCCGAGACCACCCGCTCGAGGCTGCTGACGGCGTCGGCCCGGGTGATGTCCTCCACCAGCCGCCAGGTGGCCAGCACCAGCGGGGCCCCGAGCAGCAGGGCCGTCAGCGCCACGACGAGCAGCACGGAGAGCAGGACGCGACGGCGCACCCCGGGACCTAGGCGGTGTTGAAGCGGAACCCGACGCCGCGGACGGTGGCGATGCGCCGGTCGAGGTCCTCGCCCGCCGCGCCGCCGATCTTGCGGCGCAGCCAGGACATGTGCATGTCGAGGGTCTTCGACCCGCGCAGCGTCCGGTCGCCCCACACCTCGGTGAGGATCTGCTCGCGGGTGACGACCTGGCCGGCGTGCTCGAGCAGCAGCTTGAGCAGCTCGTACTCCTTGTTGGCCAGCCCCACCTCGTGGCCGTCCACCTCGACCCGGCGGGCACCGTGCTCCAGGCGCACCCCGGCGACGTCGAGCACGTCGTCGACGGCCGGGTTGCTGCGGCGCAGCAGCGCCCGCACCCGGGCCATGAGCTCGGCGAGCCGGAAGGGCTTGCCCACGTAGTCGTCCGCGCCCGCGTCGAGCCCGACGACGAAGTCGACCTCGTCGGTGCGCGCGGTGAGCATGAGCACGGCCAGCTCGGCGCGCTCGGCGCGGACGCGCCGGCACACCTCGAGGCCGTCCATGCCGGGCAGGCCCAGGTCGAGCACGAGCAGGTCGAACGAGCCGGCCACGGCACGGCTCAGGGCCGTGGGCCCGTCGTCGACCACCTCGACCTCGTAGCCCTCGCGCTGCAGCGCACGGGACAGGGGTGCGGCGATGGCCTCGTCGTCCTCGGCCAGCAAGACCTGGGTCACGCGGCCACCTTACGGCGGGGGCCGGTCGGCCGAGCCGGAGCGGTGGTAGAGCTCGGCGTGCACGGCCGCCACGCGGGGCACGCGGTCCAGCTCGACCGGGGGTGCGCCCCAGGCCTCGACGACGAGGGTGCCGGTGCCGAGCAGCCGGTCGAGCAGGCCGTGGCGGTAGCGGACCCCGGTGATGCGGTCCACCGGGATCGCCAGCCCGGCGCGGCGCACCAGGCCCTCCCGCACCAGCACCCGGTCCTCGGTGACCACCAGGTGGGTGCTGCCCCAGCGCAGCGCGGGCCAGACGGTGAAGCGCGCGAGCAGGGCCAGCGCGGCCAGCCCGAGCAGCGACCACGCCTCGCGCCGCCAGCTCAGCCCGCGGCAGGCCGCGGCGACGAACCCCACGGCGGCCGCGACGACGAGCAGCACCAGCACCGGGGCGAGCAGCGCGCTCCAGTGCGGGTGCCGGTGGACGAGCACCTGCTCGTCGGCACCCAGCGTGTCCTCGGGGTAGGCCACGGCGACCACGGTAGGGGCTCCGGCGGGGGTGGGCGCTCAGGCGGGCCGCAGGTGGGTGACGTCGCCGGCGAGCACCGGGGTCAGCACCCCCGCCCCGGTCCGCACCAGCAGCCGGCCGTCGGCGTCGACGTCCTCGGCCCGGCCCACCAGCTCCCCGGCGGCGAGCTCCACCCGGACCTCGCGGCCCAGCGTGGTGCAGCGCCCGCGGTAGGCCTGCGCCAGGCCCGTGCCGACGACGTCGCCCCCGGCGCCGCGCCACCGCCGCTCCAGGGTGTCGAGCCGGCCCAGCACGGCCACGGCCACCTCCGCCACGCTGCGCCGCACCCCCAGCAGGGCCAGCGACGTCGCCCACGGCACCGGCAGCTCGTCGTCGACCAGCGAGACGTTGAGCCCCAGCCCGACGACGACGGCCGGACCGGGCACCAGCTCGGCCAGGACCCCGGCGAGCTTGCGGTCGCCGACGAGCACGTCGTTGGGCCACTTGAGGCCGACGTCGAGACCGGTGTCCCCGGCGAGTGCCTCGGCCACGGCCAGCCCGGTCAGCAGCGGCAGCCAGCCCAGGCCCGGGGCGGGCACGCCGGCCGGGCGCAGCAGCACCGAGCAGGCCAGGCCGGCGCCGGGCGGTGAGCTCCAGCTGCGCTCCCGGCGGCCGCGTCCGGCGTCCTGGGCGTGGGCGAGCAGCACGGTGCGGTCGGCGGCACCGCGCTCGGCGGCGACGGCCAGGTCGGCGTTGGTCGACCCGGTGGTGGCGACGACGTCGACCGCGGCCCACCCCCCGGCCGGCGGGCACAGCGCACCCCGCAGCGCGGCCTCGTCGGGCGCGGCCCGGTCCGGGTGGGTCACGCGCCGCAACGCTACCCGTGGGTAGGGCCGAGACGGGGTCACCCCGGGGGTGCGGGCCGTTACCGTGGCGGCCATGACCGACCTCCACACCACCGCGGGCAAGCTCGCGGACCTGCGGGCCCGCCACGAGCAGGCCGTCCACGCCGGCTCGGCCCGGGCGCTGGAGCGCCAGGCGGCGCTGGGCAAGGGCACCGCGCGGGGTCGGCTCGAGCTGCTCCTGGACCCGGGCTCGTTCGTCGAGATCGATGAGTACGCCCGCAGCCGGGAGGCCCTCGGCGGGCCGCGCCCCTACGGCGACGGCCTGGTGTGCGGCTACGGCACGGTCGACGGCCGCACGGTCTACGTCTACTCGCAGGACTTCACCGTGGCGGGCGGCAGCGCGGGCGAGGTGTTCGGCGCGAAGATCGCCAAGGTCATGGAGACGGCCATGCAGGTCGGCTGCCCCGTCATCGGCATCAACGACTCCGGCGGGGCGCGCATCCAGGAGGGCGTCGTCTCCATCGCCGCCTTCGGCGAGGTCATGGTGCGCAACGTCGACGCCTCCGGGGTGATCCCGCAGATCTCCCTCATCATGGGCCCGTGCGCGGGCGGCGCCGCCTACTCCCCGGTGCTCACCGACTTCGTCGTCATGGTCGACGGCACCTCGAACATGTTCGTCACCGGTCCGGAGGTCATCCGCGCGGTCACCGGGGAGGACGTCAACAGCGAGGACCTCGGCGGGGCGCGCACCCACAACACCGTCAGCGGCAACTCCCAGTACCTGGCCCGCGACGAGACCGACGCGATCGACTACGTCAAGGCGCTGCTGAGCTACCTGCCGGCGAACAACCTGGAGAAGCCGCCCGTCGTGGCCGCCGACCCCGTCCCGGCGGAGCCGACCCTGGCCGACGAGGCGCTCGACGCGCTGGTGCCCGACTCGGTGGACACCCCCTACGACATGCACACCGTCATCCGGACGCTCGTCGACGACGACGAGTTCCTCGAGGTGCACGCCCTCTTCGCGCCCAACCTCATCGTCGGGTTCGGCCGCATCGAGGGCGCCACCGTCGGCTTCGTCGCCAACCAGCCCATGCACCTGGCGGGGACCATCGACATCGACGCCAGCGAGAAGGCGTCCCGCTTCGTGCGCACCTGCGACTCCTACAACGTGCCGCTGGTGTTCCTCACCGACACCCCCGGCTACCTGCCGGGCAAGGAGCAGGAGCTCGGCGGCATCCTGCGCCGCGGCGCGAAGCTGCTCTACGCCTACATCGAGGCGCAGGTCCCCAAGGTCACCGTGATCGTCCGCAAGGCCTACGGCGGGGCCTACGGGGTGATGGGCTCCAAGCACGGTCGCGCCGACCTGGTCTTCGCCTGGCCGACCGCCCAGGTCGCGGTGATGGGGGCGGCGAGCTCGGTCACCGTGCTGGAGCGCCGCCGGCTGGCCGCAGCCAAGGAGGCGGGCGAGGACGTCCGCGCCGTGCGGCGCGACCTCGAGGCGCACTACGAGCAGACCCTGGCCAACCCGTGGGTGGCGGCCGAACGGGGCTACGTCGACGCGGTCATCGCACCGTCGCAGACGCGGCACCACCTGGCCCGGGCGCTGCGGCTGCTGGCGGACAAGGAGCCCCTGCGCCCGGCCCGCCGCCACGGCAACATCCCCCTCTGACGCCGTGCAGGTGATGCTGGCGTGCGGCGACCCGCGCCACCCGGAGGCCATCCTGGTGTGGCGCGGCCAGCTCGCGTGGCCGTCCCCGCCGCGGGTGGGTGACCGGGTCCGCGTGCCCGGCCCGCCCGGGGTCCCCTCGCCGGGCAACGACGTGCTGCGGGTCAGCGAGGTCATCTTCGAGCTGGACGGCACGGTCTACCTGGTGCTCGAGCCCGCCGGGCCGGCGCTGACCGAGCGGCTGCGGTTCGCCTACGAGTGGCACCCCGTCGGGGAGTCGCTCTAGGGCTCCACGGGCCCGTGGGAGCGGCCGGATAGGGTGCCGCGCATGACCGCTGCGACAGAGCCGTCCGTGCCGGAGTCCGCCCTGCCCGACGACGTCGGGTCGCTGGACCCGCGCAGCACCGCGGGCAAGCTGGCCGAGCTGCGCCGCCGCAGCGACGAGGCCGTCCACGCCGGGTCCGCCCGCGCCGTGGAGAAGCAGCACGCCAAGGGCAAGATGACCGCCCGCGAGCGGATCGACGCGCTGCTCGACGAGGGCTCCTTCATCGAGCTCGACGAGCTGGCCCGGCACCGCTCCACCGCGTTCGGCCTGGAGAAGAACCGCCCCTTCGGCGACGGGGTGGTCACCGGCTACGGCACGGTCGACGGCCGCGAGGTGTGCGTGTTCAGCCAGGACGCCACCATCTTCGGCGGCAGCCTCGGCGAGGTCTACGGCGAGAAGATCGTCAAGGTCATGGACCTGGCCATCCGCACCGGCCGGCCCCTGGTCGGCATCAACGAGGGCGCCGGGGCCCGCATCCAGGAGGGTGTGGTCTCGCTCGGCCTCTACGGCGAGATCTTCACCCGCAACGTGCACGCCTCGGGCGTCGTCCCGCAGATCTCGCTGATCATGGGCGCCTGCGCGGGCGGGCACGTCTACTCCCCCGCCATCACCGACTTCGTCGTCATGGTCGACCAGACGTCGCAGATGTTCATCACCGGGCCCGACGTGATCAAGACCGTCACCGGCGAGGACGTCACCATGGAGGAGCTCGGCGGCGCCCGCACCCACAACACCCGCTCCGGCAACGCCCACTACATGGGCGCCGACGAGCAGGACGCCCTCGACTACGTCAAGGACCTGCTGTCCTACCTGCCGAGCAACAACCTCTCCACCGCCCCGCGGCTCGAGGCCGAGGCGCTCACCGAGGGCGCCATCGCCGACCACGTGGGCGAGAGCGACCTCGAGCTCGACGCGCTCATCCCCGACTCGGCCAACCAGCCCTACGACATGCACGAGGTCATCTCCCGCGTGCTCGACGACGGCGACTTCCTCGAGGTCCACTCGCTGTTCGCGACCAACATCATCGTCGGGTACGGCCGGGTCGACGGCCGCTCGGTGGGCGTCGTGGCCAACCAGCCCACCCAGTTCGCGGGCTGCCTCGACATCGACGCCAGCGAGAAGGCGGCCCGGTTCGTGCGCACCTGCGACGCGTTCAACGTGCCGGTGCTGACCTTCGTCGACGTCCCCGGCTTCCTGCCCGGCACCGAGCAGGAGTTCAGCGGCATCATCCGCCGCGGCGCCAAGCTCATCTACGCCTACGCCGAGGCGACCGTCCCGCTGGTCACCGTCATCACCCGCAAGGCCTACGGCGGCGCCTACGACGTGATGGGCTCCAAGCACCTCGGGGCCGACATCAACCTGGCCTGGCCGACGGCCCAGATCGCCGTCGTCGGGGCGTCGGGGGCGACGAACATCGTGCACCGCCGGCGGCTCAAGGAGGCGGGCGAGGCCGGGGAGGACGTCGAGGCCCTGCGCGCACAGCTGCAGCAGGAGTACGAGGACACCCTGGCCAACCCCTACGTGGCGGCCGAGCGCGGGTACGTCGACGCGGTCATCCCGCCGTCGCACACCCGCGGGCAGGTGGCGCGGGCGCTGGCGATGCTGGAGTCCAAGCGCCAGACGCTGCCGCCGAAGAAGCACGGGAACATCCCGCTGTGAGCGAGGAGCGAGCCGGTGACGCTGTGAGCGGGGAGCGAGCGAGTGACGCCGTGAGCGAGGAGCAGGACGTGACCGGGACCGAGACCGGGACCGCTCCCGTGCGGCCGTTGCTGCGGGTGGTCCGGGGCAACCCCGACGACCACGAGCTCGCCGCGCTGACGGCCGTCGTCGCCGCGCTGGCCTCCGGCGGCGGTGGCGAGGCCCCGGCCGCGCCGCCCGAGGCGTGGGGCCGGCCGGACTCGCTGGTCCGCGGCCGCTTCGTCGACCGCCCGGGCCCCGGGGCCTGGCTGCGCTCGGGCCTGCCGGTCTGAGCCCCACCGCGCTGGTCCTGGCCTCGGCCTCCCCGGCCCGCCTGGCGGTGCTGCGGGCGGCCGGGGTCGAGCCCACCGTGCACGTCTCCGGGATCGACGAGGACGCGCTGACCGCCGCCCTGGGCGAGGTCACCCCGGCCGCGCTGGTCGCCGCGCTCGCCCGCGCCAAGGCGGTGGACGTCGCCGCGGCCCACCGGCTGGACGACGCCGTGGTCGTCGGGTGCGACTCGATGCTGCACCTCGGCGACGCCGTGCTCGGCAAGCCGCACACCGTCGAGGTGGCCCGGGAGCGCTGGCGCGCCATGGCCGGCCGGTCCGGGGACCTGCTCACCGGGCACTGCGTGCTGCGGGTGCGCGCCGGCGAGGTCGTCGCCGAGGCCGCCGGGACGCAGGCCACGACGGTCCGGTTCGCCTCCCCCACCGACGCCGAGGTCGAGGCGTACCTGGCCACGGGCGAGCCGCTCGAGGTGGCGGGGGCCTTCACCCTCGACGGCCTCGGCGGCTGGTTCGTCGAGGGCATCGACGGCGACCCGTCGAGCGTGGTCGGCATCAGCCTGCCGCTGCTGCGCCGGCTGCTCACCGAGGTGGGCACCAGCGTCATCGACCTCTGGTCGTGACCTCCCACGCAGGGGGAACAGGACGGACCTGACCGGGTGTTGACCCGCCCGTGGGCATCGGAGGAAGCGAGCTGACCCGGCGACGGACCGTCGACCTGGGTCGCACCGGCGCGGTCTGAGCGGTCCCGCCCCGGCCCGCTCGACCCCGCCCGTCCCCTGGAGCTCCCGTGTCCTCCCTGCTCGCCCCTCTCAAGAGGGTCTCCTTCTCCGCCCAGGTGCTGCTCGCCCTGGTCGTCGGCCTCGTCCTCGGGCTCGTCGCCCGGGCCACCGACGCCGCCTGGCTGACCTCGGTGCTCAGCACCGTCGGCTCCACCTTCGTCACCCTGCTGACCCTCGCGGTCACCCCGCTGGTGTTCACCGCCATCGTGGTCAGCATCGCCAACCTCCGCGGCGTCGGCGGGGTGCTGCGGCTGACGGCCAAGACCCTGGGCTGGTTCATGGCCACCTCGCTGGTCGCCGTGCTCATCGGCATCGGCATCGGCCTGCTCACCCACCCCGGGCAGGGCCTCACCCTGACCCCGGACGCGAGCTACCAACCGAAGACCACCGGCGGCTGGACCGACTTCCTCGGCCAGGTCATCCCCACCAACCCGGTCGGCGCCTTCGCCGACGGCAACGTCCTCGGCGTGCTGTTCCTGGCCATCGTCGTCGGGGCCGCGGCGTTCGCCGTCGGCGAGCCCGCCGAGCCGTTCCTGGCGCTGAGCCGCTCCCTGCTGGCCATCGTGCAGAAGGCGCTGTGGTGGGTCATCCGGCTCGCCCCGCTCGGCACCGCCGGGCTGATCGGCCGCGCCGTGGCCACCTACGGCTTCGACCTGCTGCGCCCCCTGGCCACCTTCGCCGCCGCGGTCTACATCGGCTGCCTGCTGGTGCTGCTCGTCGTCTACCCGGTGCTGGTGCGGTTCGTGGCCGGCCTGAGCCCGGTGCAGTTCTTCCGCGGCGCGTGGCCCGCCATCCAGCTCGCCTTCGTCTCCCGCAGCTCCGTGGGCACCATGCCGCTGACCCAGCAGGTGACCATCGAGAACCTCGGCGTCCCGCGCGACTACGCGTCCTTCGCGGTGCCGCTGGGTGCGACCACGAAGATGGACGGCTGCGCCGCCGTCTACCCGGCGCTGGCCGCGATCACGGTGGCCGGGGTGTTCGGGGTGCCGCTGGACTGGACCGACTACGTGCTCATCGCGTTCGTCTCCGTGGTCGGCTCCGCCGCGACCGCCGGGCTGACCGGGGCCATCGTCATGCTGACCCTCACCCTGTCGACCCTGGGCCTGCCGCTGGCCGGCGTCGGCCTGCTCATCGCCATCGACCCGATCCTGGACATGATGCGCACCGCGACCAACGTCGCCGGGCAGATGGTGGTCCCCGTGCTGGTCAGCCGCAGCGAGGGCACGCTGGACACCGACGTCTTCGACGCCCCCGTCCGCGACGGCGTCAGCGCGCCCGTCACCCCGCCGGCCCGGACCGCCGTCCCCGCCTGAGCCCACCCGACCGGCCCCGCCGTGCTGTGGCACGGTGGGGCCGGTCGTCCACCCGAGACGTCCGCCGCTCCGAAGTCTGAGAGGACCGCACCGTGCCCGTCGCGCCCGAGCAGAACCCCGCGTTCGCCGACTACGCCCACCCCGAGCGGCTGGTGTCGACCGACTGGCTCGCCGAGCATCTGCACGACGACGGCCTCGTCGTCGTCGAGTCCGACGAGGACGTGCTGCTCTACGACACCGGCCACGTGCCCGGCTCGGTCAAGGTCGACTGGCACACCGAGCTCAACGACCCCGTCACCCGCGACTACGTCGACGGTGCCGGGTTCGCCCGGCTCATGGCGGCCAAGGGCATCAGCCGTGACGACACCGTGGTCATCTACGGCGACAAGTCGAACTGGTGGGCCGCCTACGCGCTGTGGGTGTTCACCCTGTTCGGCCACGCCGACGTGCGCCTGCTCGACGGCGGCCGCGCCGCGTGGGTCGCCGAGGGCCGCGAGCTCACCCGCGAGGTGCCCACCCCCACCCCGGGGGAGTACCCGACCGTCGAGCGCGACGACGACCCGATCCGCGCCTTCCGCGGCGACGTGGAGGCCGCGATCGGCACCGTCCCGCTGATCGACGTCCGCTCCCCCGCCGAGTACACCGGCGAGCGCACCCACATGCCCGACTACCCGGAGGAGGGCGCGCTGCGCGGCGGGCACATCCCCACCGCCGCGAGCGTGCCGTGGGCCCGGGCGGCGGCCGAGGACGGCCGGTTCAGGTCGCGCACCGAGCTCGCCGCCATCTACCACGACGAGGCCGGCCTGACCGAGGGCGGCGACGTCATCGCCTACTGCCGCATCGGCGAGCGCTCCAGCCACACCTGGTTCGTGCTCACCCACCTGCTCGGGCACACCAGCGTGAAGAACTACGACGGCTCCTGGACCGAGTGGGGCAACGCGGTGCGCGTGCCCATCGCCACCGGCAGTGAGCCCGGGTCGGCGCCGGGGGTGTCGCGGTGAGCGTGCCGCCCCGGCTGGCCGAGATCGTCGACGACTTCGCGTCCGTCGAGGGCCCCGACAAGCTGGCCATGCTGCTCGAGTTCTCCGACGAGCTCCCGCCGCTGCCCGCCGAGCTGGAGGAGGGCGCGATGGAGCCGGTGCCGGAGTGCCAGTCGCCGCTGTTCCTCTCCGTCGACGCCACCGACCGCGACGCCGTGCGGCTGTACTTCTCCGCCCCCGCCGAGGCGCCGACGACCCGTGGGTTCGCCTCGATCCTGGCCCAGGGCCTCGACGGCGAGTCGGCGCAGACCGTGCTCGACGTGCCGGAGGACTTCTACGCCGACCTGGGTCTGGCCGACGCGGTGAGCCCGCTGCGGCTGCGCGGCATGGCCGCCATGCTCACCCGGATCAAGCGTCGGCTGCGCGAGCCCGCCCCCGCCTGACCGCGGCGCTGTGGGCTGCGCCACGATGGACCCATGCGCGCAGTGCGAGTGACCAGCCTGGACGGACCCGAGCACGTCACGGTGGCGGAGGTGGAGGAGCCGACCGCCGAGGACGGCCAGGTGCTCGTCGACGTCCACGCCGCCGGGGTGGCGTTCCCGGACGCGCTGCTCACCCGTGGGCTCTACCAGTACAAGCCCGAGCTGCCCTTCACCCCGGGCAGCGAGGTCGCCGGCGTGGTGCGCAGCGCCCCCGACGGCTCCCGCTTCTCCGCCGGCGACCGCGTCGTCGGGCTGACCGGCCTGGCCGGGGGCATGGCCGAGGTCGTGGCCCTGCCCGAGGACCTCACCTTCCCGCTGCCCGAGGCCGTGTCGATGACGGCCGGGGCCGGCCTGCTGTTCAACGACCTCACGGTGGAGTTCGTGCTCCGCGAGCGCGCCGCGCTGCAGGAGGGCGAGACCGTGCTGGTGCACGGCGCCGCCGGCGGCATCGGGACGTCCGCGCTGCGGCTGGCGCGGCCGATGGGGGCCGGGCGGGTCATCGCCGTGGTCAGCACGCCGGAGAAGGAGGCCACCGCGCGCGCCGCGGGCGCCGACGACGTGGTGCTCACCGAGGCCGAGGACGGCACCGGCTGGCTCGCCCGGGTCAAGGAGCTCACCGGCGGCCGCGGCGTCGACGTCGTGGTCGACCCCGTCGGCGGGGACCGCTTCACCGACTCGCTCCGCTCGCTGTCCCCGTCGGGCCGCGTCATGGTGGTCGGCTTCACCGGCGGCGACATCCCCACCGTCAAGGTCAACCGGCTGCTGCTGGGCAACGTCGACGTCCGCGGCGCCGGCTGGGGCGCGTGGTTCATGACCCACCCCGGCTACGTCGTGGAGCAGTGGGACCGGCTGGCGCCGATGCTGGCCGACGGCCGCGTCACCGCCCCGGAGCCCGTGGTGCACCCCCTCGAGGACGCGGCCGCGGCCATCGCGTCGCTGGAGCAGCGCCGGGCGCTGGGCAAGGTCGTGCTCGGCCTGCGGTAGCCCGTCGCGGGGAGGACGGCGGGTGCTGCGTCACGTCCTGCGACGGGCTGCCTAGACTCCGCCGAGGACAGCGGCCTCGGACCCGAGCGCCCGCACAGGTAGGAGGAGGCCCAGTGTCGAGCGAGGGAACAGCGACCATCACCAAGGTGCTCGTCGCCAACCGCGGCGAGATCGCCGTGCGGGTGGTGCGGGCCTGCGCCGACGCCGGGATCGCCAGCGTCGCCGTCTACGCCGAGCCCGACGCCGACGCGCCCCACGTGCGCCTGGCCGACGAGGCGTTCGCCCTGGGCGGGCAGACCTCGGCCGAGTCCTACCTCGACATCGCCAAGCTCGTCGACGCGGCCCGGCAGTCCGGGGCGGACGCCGTGCACCCCGGCTACGGCTTCCTCTCCGAGAACGCCGACTTCGCCCAGGCCGTCATCGACGCCGACCTGATCTGGATCGGCCCGCCGCCGCAGGCCATCCGCGACCTGGGCGACAAGGTCACCGCGCGCCACATCGCCACCCGCGCGAAGGCGCCCTCGGTGCCCGGCACGTCGGAGCCCGTCAAGGACGCCGACGAGATCCTCGCCTTCGCCGACGAGCACGGCCTGCCCATCGCCATCAAGGCGGCCTTCGGCGGTGGCGGCCGCGGGATGAAGGTCGCCCGCACCCGCGAGGAGATCCCGGAGCTGTTCGACTCCGCGACCCGTGAGGCCGTCGCCGCCTTCGGCCGCGGCGAGTGCTTCGTGGAGCGCTACCTCGACAAGCCCCGCCACGTCGAGGCCCAGGTCATCGCCGACCAGCACGGCAACGTCGTCGTCGCCGGCACCCGGGACTGCTCGCTGCAGCGCCGCTTCCAGAAGCTCGTCGAGGAGGCCCCGGCGCCCTGGCTGACCACCGAGCAGCGCGAGCAGATCCACTCCAGCGCCAAGGCCATCTGCAAGGAGGCCGGCTACTACGGCGCCGGCACCGTGGAGTACCTCGTCGGGCAGGACGGGCTCGTCTCGTTCCTCGAGGTCAACACCCGGCTGCAGGTGGAGCACCCCGTCACCGAGGAGACCTCCGGGATCGACCTGGTGCGGGCGCAGTTCCAGATCGCCGAGGGCAAGCCGCTGGACATCACCGAGGACCCCACGCCGCGCGGGCACTCCTTCGAGTTCCGGCTCAACGGCGAGGACGCGGGCCGCGGCTTCCTGCCCGCCCCCGGCACCGTCACCCGGTTCGTCTCCCCGCAGGGCCCCGGCGTGCGGATGGACTCCGGCGTCGAGTCCGGCAGCGTCATCGGCGGGCAGTTCGACTCGATGCTGGGCAAGCTCATCGTCACCGGTGAGGACCGCACCCAGGCCCTGGAGCGCTCCCGCCGCGCGCTGGCCGAGCTCGTGGTCGAGGGCATGGCCACCGTCGTGCCCTTCCACCGCCTCGTGGTCAGCGACCCGGCGTTCATCGGCGACGAGGACGGCTTCAGCGTCCACACCCGCTGGATCGAGACCGAGTGGGACAACACGGTCGAGCCCTTCGTCGGCGCCGGGGACCCGGAGGCCGAGGAGGACGCGCCGCGGCAGACCGTGGTCGTCGAGGTCGGCGGGCGCCGGCTCGAGGTGTCGCTGCCCGGTGACCTCGCCCTCGGCGGGGGCGGCGGGGCTGCGCCGGCCAAGAAGGCCAAGGCCCGCAAGCGCGCCGGGGGTGGCGCCGCCGCCGCCTCGGGTGACTCGGTGACCGCCCCGATGCAGGGCACCGTGGTCAAGGTGGCCGTCGCGGACGGGGACACCGTCGCCGCGGGCGACCTCGTGGCTGTGCTCGAGGCCATGAAGATGGAGAACCCCGTCACCGCGCACAAGGACGGCACCGTCAGCGGCCTCACCGTGGAGCCGGGGGCCGCCGTCACCCAGTGCACCGTGATCTGCGAGATCAGCTGACCGCGTGCGCGTCCTGCTGGTCGCGCCCTGGAACCGCCCGCTCGCCCGTGCCCTGGCCGGGGCGCTGCGCGCGGCCGGGTGCACCACGCTCGTGGTCAGCACGCCGTTGCACCACGAGCACGCCGACGCCCGCGCCGACGAGGTGGAGCTGACCGGCTCGCCCCGCTCGCCGCGGGCGTGGGCCGACGGGGTGCGGGTGCTGCGCGCCGCGCGGGCGTTCCGGCCCGACGTGGTGCTGGCCGAGGAGTTCACCGACCCCCGGCTGGTGCCGCTGCTGGCGCTGGCCCCGGTGGCCACGCTGGTGCACGACGACGCCCCGCACGACGCGACGGAGCGCCGCGCGCTGCAGCACCGCCTGGTGTTCGGGGTGGCCACCCGGCGGGCCGACCTGCTGGTCACGTTCAGCGAGCACGTGGCCGCGCACGCCCGGGGCCGGTGGTCCGCCCCGGTGGTGACCGTGCCGCTGCCCTCCGAGGCGCCCGCCGCCCTGGTGCCGCCGCTGGTCGGTGCCCGGGACCGTCGCGACGTGGTCGCGCTGGGCCGGATCAACCCCTACAAGGACCTGCCCACCACCCTCGCCGCGTGGCAGCGCCACGTCGACGGGCCGGGCTACCGGGGTGACGAGCTGCTCGTCGTCGGTGACGGCACCGAGGGGTCGCTGACGCTGCCCGCGCGCTGCCGCTGGCGCCGGGAGCGGTTCCAGTTCGCCGAGGCGGTCCCCCTGCTCGCCCGGGCCAAGGCGTCGGTGGTGGCGTACCGGTCGGCGACGCAGAGCGGCGTGCAGGTGACCTCGATGCAGTGCGGGACCACGGCGGTGGTGACGGCGGCGGGCGGCCTGCCCGAGTACCTGCCGCCGGGGCAGGCCACGGTGCCCGTCGGCGACGTCGCCGCGCTGGCTGCCGCGCTCGACGAGCTGGCCGACCCGGCCGTCGCCGCGGCCTCGGGGCAGCGCTCCCGGGAGCACCACGACGCGCACCTGGGCCCCGAGGCGGTCGCGGCCGCCCTCGCCCCGGCGCTGCACGGCGTGGTGCGGGGCTGAGCCGTGGAGCCGGTCGAGATCAACGCGGGCACGTGGTACCTGCGGGCGCTGCGGGCCGACGAGCGGGTCGACGACCGCCCCGCCCTGCTGGCGATGGCGCAGGACCCCGGCACCGGGCCCGCACTCGACGGGGTGGTCGACCTGCCGACCGCCGGTGCGCGGGTGGCCGCGAGCGCCCGGGGCTGGGCGACGGACACCGGGTACGCGTGGGCGGTGTGCGAGCCCAGCACCGGGGAGATGCTCGCCGAGGTGGCGCTGCTCGACGTACGCCCGGCCGAGCACCGCGCCGAGCTCGCCTGCTCGACCACCCCGGCGCACCGGGGCCGGGGCATCGCCACCACCGCGGTGGGAGCCGTGCTGCGCCTGGCCTTCGCGGACGCGGCGATCGGCGGGCTGGGGCTGCACCGCGTCGAGTGGCGCCACGGCCAGGAGGCCCCGGCCTCGGCCGCCCTCGCCGCCCGCCTGGGGTTCCGGCCCAACGGCAGTGACGCGGGCACGGCGACCGACGGGGGCGACCCCGTCGTCCTCGTCCGCCTCGCCACCGACCCTCCCCCGGACCGCATCTAGCGGGCTTCCTGCGCGCACCCGGATGGGCGCGGGCGCAGGAAGCCCGCTAGGTGCGGGGGTCGGGAGCGGTCAGGACGGGGCCGGCACCGGCTCCAGGATCTCCGCGCGGGCCTCGGGGGCGGCCGCGCGCAGGGCGTCGGCGGCACCGTCGGTCAGCTCGGCCTGCGACTCCCGCTCGGCCTGCACGCGGGACTGGTAGAGCTCCACCTCGCGGTCCACCGTGGCCTGGTCCCAGCCGAGCACCGGGGCGACGAGCTCGGCCACCTCGCGGGCGCTGTCCGAGCCGCGGTGGGCGTACTCGATGGAGATCCGGGTCCGGCGGGCCAGGACGTCCTCCAGGTGCATGGCGCCCTCGGCGACCGCGCCGTAGACGACCTCCACCCGCAGGTAGTCCGGGGCCGACTCGATCGGCGCCAGCAGCTCGGGACGACCGTCCGCCAGCGCGAGCACCTCGTGGAGCAGGGAGCCGTACCGGTCGAGCAGGTGGCGCACCCGGTAGGGGTGCAGGCCGTAGCGCTCGGCGACCTGCTCGGCCTGGTTCTCCAGGGCGAAGTAGCCGTCGGCGCCCAGCAGCGGCACCTTCTCGGTGACCGATTCGGCCACCCGCGACGGGATGTCGGCGACGGCCTCGTCGACGGCGTCCGCGCCCATCACCCGGTAGGTCGTGTACTTGCCCCCGGCGATGGCGACGAGGCCGGGCGCGACCCGGGCCACGGCGTGCTCGCGGGAGAGCTTCGAGCTCTCCTCGGACTCGCCGGCGAGCAGCGGGCGCAGGCCGGCGTAGACGCCCTCGATGTCGCTCGCGCTCAGCGGCGAGGCGACGACCTTGTTGACGTGGCCGAGGATGTAGTCGATGTCGGCCTTCGTCGCCGCCGGGTGGGCGAGGTCGAGGTTCCAGTCGGTGTCGGTCGTGCCGATGATCCAGTGCCCGCCCCAGGGGATGATGAACAGCACGGACTTCTCGGTGCGCAGGATCATCGCCGCCTCGGAGACGATCTTGTCCCGCCCCACGACGAGGTGCACGCCCTTGGACGCGCGGACCTTGAACCGGCCGCGGCCGCCCGCGATGTGCTGGACCTCGTCGGTCCACACCCCGCTGCAGTTGATGACGACGTGGGCGCTGACCGTGGTCTCGCGGCCGTCCTCGGAGTCGCGGACGGTGACGCCGGTGACGCGGTCGGACTCGCGGGTGAACCCGACGACCTGGGTCGAGGTGCGCACGACGGCGCCGTACTGGGCCGCGGTGCGGGCCACCATCATGGTGTGGCGGGCGTCGTCGACGAGGGTGTCGTAGTAGCGCACCCCGCCGACGAGGGCGTCGCGCTTGAGCCCGGGCGACATGCGCATGGCGCCGGCGCGGCTCAGGTGCTTCTGCCGCGGCACCGACTTGGCGCCGCCCAGGGTGTCGTAGAGGAAGATCCCGGCCGCGACGTAGGGGCGCTCCCAGACCCGGTGCGTGAGCGGGTAGAGGAACTTCAGCGGCTTGACCAGGTGCGGGGCGAGGGTCGACATCGACAGCTCGCGCTCGTGCAGGGCCTCGCGGACGAGGCCGAACTCGAGCTGCTCGAGGTAGCGCAGGCCGCCGTGGAACATCTTCGACGAGCGGCTCGACGTGCCGGAGGCGAGGTCGCGCGCCTCGACCAGGGCGACCTTGAGGCCGCGGGTCGCGGCGTCGAGCGCCGCACCGGCGCCCACCACGCCGCCCCCGATGACGACGACGTCGAAGTGCTCGCGGCCGAGCTGCTCCCACGCCTCCTCGCGCTGCTGCGGGCCCAGGACCGCGGTCCTCGGCTGGCTGGCTGACTGCTGGTCGGTCACGTGCTGCTCCTCACACCTCGGTCGTCGCGACGGTGCCACCACCGGTGCGTCGTCGCCTGCCCAGAACGGTACTAGCACTTCTGCTCACACAACCTGCACACATGTGCACGCTGGTCACCCCTCCCCGACGAGGCCCGCCGCGGTCACGTCGTCGAGCACGAGGTCGGTCACCAGGCCCCCCGCGAGCGCCCCGCGCAGGCCGGCGAGCTTGGCCTCCCCGGAGAGCACGCACAGCCGCCGCGGCACCCGGCGCAGCCGGTCGAGCGACGGGCCGCTCGCCCGGTCGTTCAGCGCGATGCCGTCCCAGCTGCCGTCGCCGCGGAAGAACACCGTCGCGATGTCGCCGACCACCCCGTCGGCCCGCAGCTCGGCCATGTCGTCGTCCTCGAGGTAGCCCGCGCTGTAGACGTGGCTCGGCACCCGGCCGTCGACGGCGCCGATGCTGAACACCGCCACGTCCATCCGGTCGGCCAGCGCGACCACCCGGGAGATGCTGCGCTCGCGCCACAGGTGGGTGCGCGTCTCGGGGTGGTCGAAGAAGGCGGGCACCGGGAACTCCTGCGGGCGCGCCCGGAACGCGGTGGCGAAGCTCCGCACGATGTCCGAGGCGTAGGAGATGCCCGTGGTCCGGGTGTTGGCCGCCCCGTTGAGCTGGACCACGTGGGCGTTGTGGGTCCGCTTCGGCGCGAGGTGGCGGCTGACCGCGCTCAGCGTGGTGCCCCACGCCAGGCCGAGCACCATGTCGGAGTCGAAGAACGTGCCCAGCAGCCGCGCGGCGAAGGTGGCCACCGCGTCGAGGCGCTCGAGGTCGCTCGCCGTGCCCTCGACGGGGACCACGTGCGCGCGCACCCCGTGGGCGTCGGCGATGGCCTGCTCGAGCCGGGGCGCCGGGCCCTGCGGGGTGGTGATCCGGATCTCGACCAGGCCCTCGGAGCGGGCGTGGCTGATCAGCCGCGACACCGTCGAGCGCGAGACGCCGAGCTCCCGGCCGATGGCGGCCATGGTCAGGTCCTGGAAGTAGTACATCCGGGCCGCCTGCAGGGCCTCGGTGGTCCGGGGCGCCTGCCCGTCCTGCCCCGTCCCCTCCTCGACGACCGCCACCCCGCACCTCCGCACCGCACGTTCGTGCAGGCCCTCGTGGTCACCTGCTCGCCCCTGCACCCTCCCCGAGCAGGTCGCGCGCGGCAAGGGCCCCCGGGAGAGGCCCGGCCGGGGGCTGCACGTACGTGCAGATGGCTTGTGCACATGTTCCGCGTCCTTAGCATCGTCAGTGATCATTATGACCCTCGTCACACACGAGCGTGACAGGGTCGGGCAACGGAGCTGAGGAGAGATCGATGGCGGACCTGAACAAGAAGCTGGGCCTGGGAGGGGAGCTGGCCGCGGAGTTCGCGGGGACCATGATCCTCATCCTCTTCGGGGTGGGCGTGGTCGCGCAGGTGACCGCGGGTGGGGAGAAGGCCAGCCTCGGCGGGCACGACGCCATCGCCTGGTGCTGGGGGCTGGGCGTCACCTTCGGCATCTACGTGGCGGGCCGGCTCACCGGCGCGCACCTCAACCCCGCGGTGACGTTCGCGCTCGCGATCTTCCGCGGGTTCTCGTGGGCGAAGGTGCTCCCGTACTCGCTGGCGCAGACGGCCGGGGCGTTCGTCGCCGCGCTCATCGTGCGGGCCAACTACAACGACGTGCTGAACTCCGTCGACCCGGGCCACACCATCGACACGCAGGGCATCTTCTCCACGCTGCCCGGCAACGGCACGCTCCCGGTCAGCACGACCTCCGCGCTGATCGACCAGATCATCGGCACCGCGATCCTGCTGTTCCTCATCTTCGCCGTGACCGACCCGCGCAACTCCGCGCCGCTGGCCAACCTGACCCCGCTCATCGTCGGGTTCATCGTCGTCGCCATCGGCTTCGCCTACGGCACCAACGCCGGGTACGCGATCAACCCCGCCCGCGACTTCGGGCCGCGGCTGGCCTCGTTCATCACCGGCTACGGCACGGCCTGGCGCGACCAGGGCGGCGGGCTCTACTTCTGGGTGCCCATCGTCGGCCCGCTGATCGGTGGCCCGATCGGCGCGCTGCTCTACGACCAGCTGGTCCGCCGCCACCTCCCGGCGGAGGACGCCGTCGAGGAGACCACCGAGGAGCCGGGCCGCGTGCGCTCCTGAGCGCCCCCGCCCGAGCCCCGAGACACCGACACAGCCACGAGGAGACACCCATGACCCAGTACATCGCCGCCATCGACCAGGGCACCACGTCCACCCGCTGCATGGTCTTCGACCACTCCGGCCAGGTCGTCGCCGTCGACCAGAAGGAGCACGAGCAGATCTTCCCGCGCTCCGGGTGGGTGGAGCACGACGCGAAGGAGATCTGGTCCAACACCCGCACCGTCGTCGCGGGCGCGCTGGCCAAGGCCGACCTGAGCCCGTCGGACTTCGCCGCCGTCGGCATCACCAACCAGCGCGAGACGGCGCTGGTGTGGGACCGCACCACCGGTGAGCCCGTCTACAACGCCATCGTCTGGCAGGACACCCGCACCGACCGCATCGTGACCGCCCTGGGCGGGGACGAGGGGGCCGAGAAGTACAAGGCCACCACGGGTCTGCCGCTGGCCACGTACTTCTCGGGGCCCAAGGTGAAGTGGGTGCTCGACAACGTCGAGGGCGCGCGGGACCGCGCCGAGGCGGGCGAGCTGATGTTCGGCAACATGGACACCTGGGTGCTGTGGAACATGACCGGGGGGCTCGACGGCGGCCTGCACGTCACCGACCCCACCAACGCCAGCCGCACCATGCTCATGGACCTCGACACCCTGAGCTGGGACGAGTCCATCTGCGCCGACATGGGTATCCCCGTCTCCATGCTCCCCGAGATCAGGAGCTCCTCGGAGGTCTACGGCCACGTCCGCGAGCGCGGCGTGCTCGCCGGCGTGCCCATCGCGGGCATCCTCGGCGACCAGCAGGCGGCCACCTTCGGCCAGGCCTGCCTGAGCCCCGGCGAGGCCAAGAACACCTACGGCACCGGCAACTTCGTGCTCCTCAACACCGGCACCGAGAAGGTGATGAGCGACAACGGCCTGCTCACCACCGTCTGCTACAAGATCGGGGACAACGACACGATCTACGCCCTCGAGGGGTCGATCGCGGTCACCGGCTCGCTCGTGCAGTGGGTGCGCGACAACCTCGGGCTCATCTCCGACGCCTCGCAGATCGAGGACATGGCCCGCTCGGTGGACGACAACGGCGACACCTACTTCGTGCCCGCGTTCTCCGGGCTGTTCGCCCCGCACTGGCGCGCCGACGCCCGCGGCGCGATCGTCGGGCTCACCCGGTTCAACAACAAGGGCCACCTCGCGCGGGCCGTGCTGGAGGCCACCGCCTTCCAGACCCGCGAGGTCATCGACGCGATGGACGCCGACTCCGGCGTGCCGCTGACCGCGCTCAAGGTCGACGGCGGCATGGTCGTCAACGAGCTGCTCATGCAGTTCCAGGCCGACATCCTCGGCGTCGAGGTCATCCGGCCGCAGGTCGCCGAGACCACCGCGCTCGGGGCCGCCTACGCCGCGGGGCTCGCGGTCGGGTTCTGGGAGACCGAGGACGACATCCGCACCAACTGGGCCGAGGACAAGCGCTGGACGCCGCAGATGGACGACGCCGAGCGCGACCGGCTCCTCGCCGGCTGGAAGAAGGCCGTCACCCGCACGCTCGACTGGGTCGACGCCGAGGACTGAGCACCGGACCTCGACCGACCCCCGGGCCCGTCCCGGGGGTCAGTCGAGGTCGTCGTGGCGCATGAGCTGGCGGCCGGACTCGGTGATGGAGCCCGACATGGACGGGTACACCGAGAACGTCTGCGCCAGGTCGTTGACCGTGAGGTTGTTCTGCACCGCCATGGCGATCGGCAGGATGAGCTCCGAGGCCACCGGGGCGACGACGACCCCGCCGATGACCACGCCGGTCGTCTGCCGGCAGAACAGCTTCACGAAGCCCCGCCGCAGCCCCATCATCTTGGCCCGCGGGTTGCCGGCCAGCGGCAGCATCACGGTGCGGGCGCTGACGTCGCCGCTGTCGATCGCGGCCTGGCTCAGCCCCACCGTGGCCAGCTCGGGCCGGGTGAACACCGCCGCCGCCACGGTCTTGAGCTTGATCGGCGAGACCCCCTCGCCCAGGGCGTGCCACATCGCGATCCGGCCCTGCATGGCCGCGACCGAGGCCAGCGGCAGCAGCCCCGTGCAGTCCCCCGCCGCGTAGATGCCGGGCACCGAGGTCCGCGAGACCCGGTCCACCGGGACGTGCCCGCCGGCCGTGAGCTCGATGCCGACCCGCTCCAGGCCGAGCGAGCCGGTGTTGGGCACCGAGCCCACGGTCATCAGCGCGTGGCTGCCGGTCACGGTCCGGCCGTCGGCGAGGGTCACCAGGACGCCGTCGTCGGTGCGGGTCACCGACTCCGCCCGCGCGTGCTTGACCAGCGTCACGCCGCGCTCGGCGAGCACGTCCTCGAGCACCGCGGCGGCGTCGGCGTCCTCGTGCGGCAGCACCCGGTCGCGGCTGGAGACCATGGTGACGTGCACGCCCAGCTCGGTGTAGGCGGAGACGAACTCGGCCCCGGTCACCCCGGACCCGACCACCACGAGCTCGGTGGGCAGCTCGGCGAGGTCGTAGATCTGGCGCCAGTCGAGGATGCGCTCGCCGTCGGGCTCGGAGCCGGGCAGCACGCGCGGGCGGGCGCCGGTGGCGATGAGGACCACGTCGGCGTCGAGGGTGCTCTCGCTGCCGTCGGGGGCGCGGACCGCGACGCGGTGGTGGGCCATGCCGGGCTCGGCGTCGGCCAGCCGCCCCTCCCCGGGCACCAGGGTGACGCCCTCGCGCTGCAGCCGGGCCCGGATGTCCGCCGACTGGGCCAGGGCCAGGCCCTTGACGCGGCCGTGCACCACCGGCAGCTCGACGTGGGCCTGCTCCGGGTCGACGTCGACCCCCAGGTCGGAGGCCCGGCGCAGCTCGGTGCGCACCCCCGCCGAGGCGATGAACGTCTTCGACGGCACGCAGTCGTAGAGCACGCACGCCCCGCCGACGCCGTCGGTCTCGACCACGCTGACCTCGCCGCCGTGCTGGGCGGCGACGAGGGCCGCCTCGTAGCCGGCGGGTCCGCCGCCGATGATGACGATGCGGGTCACTGGGGGTTCCTCCACGGGTCGACGCAGGTGGGTCCGGGTGCGCGGGAGGGGCTCGTGGCCCGCCGCGGCCCTGCTCACGCTAGCGGGGACGGCCCGGGCCCCGCGTGTCGATGGGCCGGGCCCCGGTGCCGCTAGGGTTGCGCCGTGCCGATCTACGCCGCCTACGGCTCCAACATGGACCCGGCGCAGATGGCCGAGCGCACCCCCCACTCCCCCATGGCCGGCACCGGGTGGCTGCAGGGCTGGCGGCTCACCTTCGGCGGGGAGGACCTCGGCTGGGAGGGCGCGCTGGCCACGGTCGTGGAAGACCCGGCCGAGCAGGTGTTCGTCGTGCTCTACGACGTCACCCCCGAGGACGAGGAGAGCCTCGACCGCTGGGAGGGCGCGGAGCTCGACATCCACGCCAAGATCCGGCTACGGGTGCAGACGCTGGAGGGCTCGGTGCTGGCCTGGCTGTACTGCGTCGACGCCTACGAGGGCGGGCTGCCCTCCGCGCGCTACGTCGGGGTGATGGCCGACGCCGCCGAGGCCGCGGGTGCCCCCGAGGACTACGTGCACGCGCTGCGCACCCGGCCCTCGCGCAACGTCGGCCCCTGACGCCAGTCCCTCACGCCTGAGACCTGCCCCGACCGGCGGGTGGGTGCGGTCCGGCACGGGCACACTGGGACCGTGAGCGCGGACACCCGGGTGCGGGCGGGCGCCAGGGCGGGTCGTCGCTGGTGGCGCTCCAGCCTGCCCGCGCAGGGGGTGCGCCGGGTCCGCGACCTGAACCTGCCGACCCACGTGCTGGCGCTGTCCGCCCAGCAGGTGCTGTGCACCGCGCCGCTGGTGGTGGCGCTGTCCGCCGTGCTGCAGCGCGAGACCGGACGCGGCGCCGGGTCGGTCATCGCCCGGTTCTTCGGCCTGCGGGCCGACGCCGAGGCCGACCTCGACGCGCTGTTCGCCGGGTCCGGGACCGTCAGCGAGACCGCCCTGGTGGTCGGCCTGCTGGTGGCGGTGGCGTTCACCACCAGCCTGGCCGCCACCCAGCAGCGCGGCTTCGAGCTGATGTGGGAGCTGCCGCGGGCCCGGCTGCTGCCCTCGGCCGCCCGCCAGCTGCTGTGGGCGGTGGTGCTGCCCGGCTACGTCGTGGCCGTCACCGGGGCGGGCCGGGTCGGCCGCGTCGTCGGGCACCTCGTCGGCCTGGGCCCCGCCGCGGAGGCGCTGCTGCAGGCCGTGGCCACGTTCGCGTTCTACTGGTGGAGCCAGCGCCTGCTGCTCGCGAGCCGGGTGCCCTGGCGGGCGCTGTGGCCCGGCGCCGCCGCCGTGGCGGTCGGCACCGTGCTGCTGGTCAAGGTCTCCGCGCTGGTGCTGCCCGGGCAGATCACCGAGGAGGTCACCGACTACGGCCTCATCGGCGCGGTGTTCGTCCTCTCGATCTGGCTGATGGTGCTCAGCGGCGTGCTGCTCGGCGGCACGCTGCTCGGCGCGGTGATCGCCGAGCGGCGCGCCGGCGCTCAGCCGGAGTAGGGCCGCTCCCGGGCCAGCTCCTCGCGGGCGATGGACCGGCGGTGCACCGCGTCGGGCCCGTCGACGATCCGCAGCACCCGCGCCCAGGCGTAGAAGTACGCCAGCGGGGTGTCGTCGCTGACCCCGGCGCCGCCGAACACCTCGATGGCCCGGTCGATCACCGCGCACGCCACCTTCGGCGCGGCCACCTTGATGCCGGCGATCTCGCTGCGGGCCCCGCCCGCGCCGTGGGCGTCGATGAGCCACGCCGTCTTCTGCACGTAGAGCCGCACCTGGTCGATCTCGACGCGGGAGTCGGCGATCATCGCCTGCACCACGCCCTGCTCGGCCAGCGGCTTGCCGAAGGCGACGCGGTCCTTGCTGCGCTCGACCATGAGCGCCAGGGCCCGCTCGGCCATCCCGATGGCGCGCATCGCGTGGTGCACGCGCCCGGGTCCCAGCCGGGCCTGCGCGATGCGGAAGCCGTCGCCCTCCTCGGCGAGCCGGTTGGTCACCGGCACCCGGACGTCGGTGAAGACCAGCTCGGAGTGCCCGTGCTGGTCCTGGTAGCCGAAGATCGGCAGGTGCCGCACCACCTCCAGGCCGGGGGTGTCGCGCGGCACCAGCACCATCGACTGCTGGCGGGCGCCCGGGGCCTCCGGGTCGGTCTTGCCCATGACGATGAACACCTCGCAGCGCTCGTCGGCGGTGCCGGTGATCCACCACTTGCGGCCGTTGATGACGTAGTCGTCCCCGTCGCGGACGATCGAGGTCTGGATGTTGCGGGCGTCCGAGCTGGCCACCTCGGGCTCGGTCATGGCGAACCCGGAGCGGATGGTGCCCTCCTGCAGCGGCGCCAGCCACCGCTCGTTCTGCTCGGGGGTGCCGAACAGCATCAGGGTCTCCATGTTGCCGGTGTCCGGTGCCTGGCAGTTCAGCGCCTCGGGGGCGATGACGGGCGACCAGCCGGTGATCTCGGCGACGGCGGCGTACTCGAGGTTGCTCAGCCCGGACAGCTCGTGGTGGAACAGGTTCCACAGCCCCTGGCGCCGCGCCTCGGCCTTGAGCTCCTCCAGCACCGGCGGGTGGCCGTGGTCGTCGTGCCCGCGCCCGGCCCGCCAGGCGTCGTACACCGGCTCCGCGGGGAAGACGTGGTCACGCATGAAGTCCCAGGTGCGGGCGCAGACGTCCTGGGCGCGCGGGGAGAGCTCGAAGTCCACGGCGGGGTGTCCTCTCGGTGGGGCTGGTCGGGGCTGGGCAGGTCGGGACGGGCTGGGGCTGCTGGGGCTGGTCCGGTCAGGGTCGGGCGGACCAGGCGGCCAGGGCGGCGTGGACCAGGGTGCGCACCCCCACCTCGAGGGCGCGCTCGTCGACGTCGAACGTCGGCTGGTGCAGGTCGAGCTGCGGGCCGTGCCCGGGCCACACCCCGAGGCGGCCCATCGCCCCGGGCACGTGCTCGAGGTACCAGGCGAAGTCCTCGCCGCCGCTGGACTGGGCGGTGCTCGCGACGGCGCCCTCCCCCAGCCCGGCGGTCACCGCGGCGCGCAGCACGCGGGCCGAGGCGCGGTCGTTGACCACCGGCGGCACCCCCCGGGCGTGGTCCAGCTCGTGTGTGACGCCGTAGGGGGCCAGCAGGTCCCGCACGGCGTCGGCGACGAGCGGGGCCCAGGTCTCGCGGTCCCCGGTGCGCAGGGTGCCGCGCAGCACCCCGGTCTGCGGGATGGCGTTGGACGCCTCCCCCGCGTGCACCGCACCCCAGGTCAGCACCGTGCCCGTGCGGGGGTCGACCCGGCGCGACAGCACCGAGGGCAGGCCGGTGACGAGCACGCCGAGCGCGTGGACGAGGTCGCCGGTGAGGTGGGGCCGCGAGGTGTGCCCGCCGGTGGAGTGCAGGGTGATGGTGAGCTCGTCGGCCGCGGAGGTCAGCGCGCCGGCCCGCACGCCGACGCTGCCCACCACGAGCCGGGGGTCGCAGTGCAGGGCGAAGATGCGGCTGACGCCCTCGAGCGCCCCGGCGGCGATGACGTGCACCGCGCCCTGCGTCATGACCTCCTCGGCGGGCTGGAAGACCAGCCGCACCCGGCCGGGCAGCGCAGGGGCGCCGGCCAGGGCGAGCCCCGCCCCCAGCAGCGCCGCGGTGTGGACGTCGTGCCCGCAGGCGTGCATCACCCCGGGCACCTCGGAGGCGTACTCCGCGCCCGTCCGCTCGCTCAGCGGCAGGGCGTCCATGTCGGCGCGCAGCGCGACCAGCGGGCCGTCGGTGCCGACGTCGCACACCAGCCCGGTGCCCGGCAGCAACCGCGGGGTGAGCCCGGCCTCGGCGAGGGTGGCCCGGACGAGCTCGGTGGTGGCGTGCTCGGTGTCGGCCAGCTCGGGGTGGCGGTGCAGCCGGCGGCGCCACGCGACGAGGTCACCCGCGTGCTCGGCCAGCCACGCCGTCAGCCAGTGCGGCGGGGACGGCGGGGGTGCGGGCACACGCGCCATGGTGTCACCGGCGCCCGCCGCCACGCGCGGCGGTGCGCTCACAGGCCGCCGGTGTCCTCGGCCAGCGTCCGGGCGGCGTCGGCGTACATCCGGGACTTGATCATCCCGAGGGTGTCGCCCCGCTTCGCGGCCAGCGCCTGCGCCTGGGCCACCGCCGTGGGCAGCACGTCGGCCTCGTCCGCGGTGGCGGTGACCAGGCCCGCGGCCAGCGCGTCGGGCCCGCCGAAGCGACGGCCGGTGGTCATGGCCTCGTGCGCGCCCCGCTTCGGCAGCCGGGCGGTGAGCAGCGCGTTCATGCCCTCGGTGAACGGGATGTGGATGTCGACCTCGGGCAGGCACCAGTAGCCGCGGTCGGCGCGCATGACCTGGGCGTCGTGGGCGGTCGCGAGCATGGCCCCGGCGGCGAAGACGTGGCCGTTGCAGGCGGCGACGGTGGGCATGGGCAGCAGCAGCACCCGGCGCAGCAGCGCGTGCACGCTGGTGACGTACTCCGCGAGCTGCTCGCCGTGGCCCATGAGCCACTCCAGGTCGAGGCCGTTGGAGTAGAACTTCCCGGTCCCGGTGGTGACCAGGGCGGCCGGGCCCTCGGTGGCCTCGACCTCGTCGAGCAGCTCGCCGACCGCGACGAGCCAGTCGGGGTGGAAGCGGTTCTCGGTGTCGGCCACGCCCTCCTGGCCGAGGTCGAGCACGTGCACGTCGCCGTCACGGCGCAGGTGGGGCATGGTCCTGATCTCCTTCGTCGGTCACCTGTGAATGGAAGCTCGCGTCCTGGGTGCAGTGATCACGCACGGGCGTCGAAGGCGTCGAGGATGCGCTGCGCGGCCAGGGCGGCGGTCAGCGTGCCCGCCCGCACCTCGTCCTCGGTGTCGCGGCGCAGCGCCCGCACCCCGGGGTGGTCGGTGAGCCTGCCGAGCAGCTGCTCGCGCACCATGGCCCACGTCCAGTCGACCTGCTGGCGGGCGCGCTTGGCGGCGAGCTCGCCGGCCTCGTCCAGGGTGCGCTGGTGGTCCAGGACGACGGCCCACAGCTCGTCGAGCCCGCTGCCCTCCAGGCCGGACATGGTCAGCGCGGGCGGCGTCCACAGCGCGTCGGCGGGCTGCACCAGCCGCAGCGCCCCGGCGAGCTCGCGGGCGGCGCGCTGGGCGTCGCGGCGGTGGTCGCCGTCGGCCTTGTTCACCGCGACCACGTCGGCCAGCTCGAGGACGCCCTTCTTGATGCCCTGCAGCTGGTCCCCGGTGCGGGCGAGGGTGAGGAAGCAGAAGCAGTCGACCATCCCGGCCACCGTCACCTCGGACTGCCCGACGCCCACGGTCTCGACGAGCACCACGTCGTACCCGGCCGCCTCGAGCAGCACCATGGTCTCGCGGGTGGCCTTCGCGACCCCGCCGAGGGTCCCCGCGGTGGGCGAGGGACGGATGAACGCCGACGGGTGCTGCGCGAGGCGCGCCATGCGGGTCTTGTCGCCCAGGATCGAGCCCCCGGTGCGGGTGGACGACGGGTCCACGGCCAGCACCGCGACGCGCCGGGCAGTGCCGTCCAGGGTCCCGTCGGCCAGCCGGGAGCCCAGGCTGTCGATGAACGTGGACTTGCCGACCCCGGGCACGCCGGTGATGCCCACCCGGTGCGCCCCGCCGGCGTGCGGCAGCACCGCCAGCAGCAGCTCCTGGGCCTGGGCGCGGTGGTCGGCCCGGGTGGACTCGACGAGGGTGATGGCGCGCGCGAGGTCGGCCCGGCGGCCGGCGAGGACGCCCTGCGCGAGGGCGTCGACGTCGACCGGGGGCCGGCGCGGGGTCGTGGGGGTCAGCTCGCCGACACCTCGTCCGGGCTGATCTCGTCCGGGCTCGTCTCGCCGGCCACGTCCCCACCCGACGCGGTCGCCGCACCGGGGCGCTGCGCGGCCTCGTCGTCGAGGGTGATGTCGTGGGCCTGCGCCAGCTGGTGCAGCAGCCCGGTCGCGGCCTCGGCGATGACGGTGCCCGGCGGGAAGATCGCCGCCGCCCCGGCCTCGCGGAGCGCGTCGAAGTCCTGGGTGGGGATGACCCCGCCGACGATGACCATCACGTCGGGGCGGCCCACCTCGGCCAGGGCGTCGCGCAGCGCGGGAACCAGGGTCAGGTGCCCGGCGGCCAACGACGACACCCCGACCACGTGGACGTCGGCGTCGGCGGCCTGCTGGGCCACCTCCTCCGGGGTGGAGAACAGCGGCCCCACGTCGACGTCGAAGCCGAGGTCGGCGAAGGCGGTCGCGATGACCTTCTGCCCGCGGTCGTGCCCGTCCTGGCCCATCTTGGCCACCAGGATGCGGGGCCGGCGGCCCTCGGCCTCGGCGAACTGCTCGACCAGCGCGCTGGCCCGCGTCATGGATCCCGTCGTCCCCGCCTCGTCCCGGTAGACCCCGCTGATGGTCCGGATCTGCGCCGAGTGGCGGCCGTAGACCTCCTCCAGCGCGGCGGAGATCTCCCCCACCGTGGCCTTGGCCCGCGCCGCGTCGACGGCGAGCGCGAGGAGGTTGTTCCCCTCCCCCTCGGGTGCCGCGGCCGCGCGGGTGAGCTCGGCCAGGGCGGCGGCCACCGCGTCGTCGTCGCGGTCGGCGCGCAGCGCGTCGAGCTTCTCCAGCTGCTCGCGGCGCACCTGGGCGTTCTCGATCTTGAGCACCTCGGGGACGTCGTCCTCGCCCTCCGGCACGCGGTACTTGTTCACCCCGACCAGCGGCTGGCGACCGGAGTCGATGCGCGCCTGGGTCCGGGCGGCGGCCTCCTCGATGCGCAGCTTGGGGATGCCCTCGTCGATGGCCTTGGCCATGCCGCCGGCCTCCTCGACCTCGGCGATGTGCGCCCGGGCCCGGTCGGCGAGCTGGTGGGTCAGCCACTCCACGTAGTACGAGCCGCCCCACGGGTCGATGGGCCGGGTGGTGCCGGACTCCTGCTGCAGCAGCAGCTGGGTGTTGCGCGCGATGCGGGCGGAGAAGTCGGTCGGCAGCGCGAGCGCCTCGTCGAGGGAGTTGGTGTGCAGGCTCTGGGTGTGCCCCTGGGTCGCGGCCATGGCCTCGACGCAGGTGCGGACGGCGTTGTTGTAGACGTCCTGGGCGGTCAGCGACCAGCCCGACGTCTGCGAGTGGGTGCGCAGGCTCGTCGACCGCGGGTTGGTCGGGCCGAACTGCTCGACGAGCTCGGCCCACAGCAGCCGGCCCGCGCGCAGCTTGGCGACCTCCATGAAGAAGTTCATCCCGATGGCCCAGAAGAAGCTCAGCCGCGGGGCGAAGGTGTCGACGTCCATGCCCGCCGCGATGCCGGCCCGCAGGTACTCCACGCCGTCGGCGAGGGTGTAGGCGAGCTCGAGATCGGCTGTGGCCCCGGCCTCCTGGATGTGGTAGCCGGAGATGGAGATGGAGTTGAACCGCGGGGTGTTCGCGCTCGTCCAGGCGAAGATGTCGGAGATGATCCGCATGCTCGGCCCGGGCGGGTAGATGTAGGTGTTGCGGACCATGAACTCCTTGAGGATGTCGTTCTGGATGGTCCCGGCCAGCTGCTCCGGGCCCACTCCCTGCTCCTCGGCGGCGACGACGTAGAGCGCCAGGATCGGCAGCACCGCACCGTTCATCGTCATCGACACGCTCACCGACCCGAGGTCGATGCCGTCGAAGAGCTGGCGCATGTCCAGGATGGAGTCGATGGCCACCCCGGCCATGCCGACATCGCCCGCCACCCGGGGGTGGTCGGAGTCGTACCCGCGGTGGGTGGCCAGGTCGAAGGCGACCGACAGTCCCTTCTGGCCGGCGGCGAGGTTGCGGCGGTAGAACGCGTTCGACGCCTGCGCGGTGGAGAACCCCGCGTACTGCCGGATGGTCCAGGGCTGGGTGACGTACATCGTGGGGTACGGCCCCCGCAGGTACGGCTCCGTGCCGGGGAACGTGTCGAGCGGCAGCGGGTGCTCGCCGGCGTCCGCCCCGCCCTGCGCCACCGCGTCGCGCTCCGCCCGGGTGTGGACGGGGGCGACGGCGATGCCCTCCGGGGTCTGCCACACGAGGTCGTCGGCCGCGTGCCCGGTCGCGGCGGCGAGGTCGGCGACGAAGTCCGCCACCGACCCGCTCGACCCCGTCGGCTCTGCGGGTGCGTCGGGGTCGACGAGGGGCACGTCGGCCAGGTTCGGGATGGCGCTGGTGTCGCTCACGAGACCCCCAGGTGGTCGAGCAGGTCGGTCAGGGCGGCGACGGCGTCGGTGCCCGCGGACAAGTTGCCGTCGGGCTGGGTGTCGCCGTCGAGCCGGGCGCCGGCGAGCAGGACGCGCCCGGCACCCGCCCCGCGCAGCGCGGTGATCGTGCCGGCCGCCTCGGTGGCGTAGCGCTTCTCGCTGCCGCACACCACGACCACGGCCAGGTGGCCGGTGGCGGCCAGCTCCTCGACGGTCGCGTCGGGGCCCGGGTCGTGCGCGGCGATGCCCCCGGCGGCCAGCAGGGTGGTGACGAACCCGGTGCGCGCGGCGTGCTCGGCCAGCGGTCCCAGCGGGGCCAGCAGCACGGTGGGCCGGGTGCCGGTGGCCGCGGCGTGCGCGTCCGCCCGGTCCCGCAGCGCCTCGTACCGCTCGGCGTAGCGGTGCACGGGCAGCGCGCCCGGGTCGGCGGGGTCGCCGGCCGGGCCGGGCGCGGGGTCGTCGAGGTTGGGGAACTGGCTGACCCCGGTGATGGCCGCGCGGCGGTGGTCGACGTCGTCGTCGCGGCGAGCCCGGGTCTCGGCGCAGCGCTGCGCCACCAGGCCGGAGGCGACGGCGGCCAGCGCACCCCCGGCGGCCTCGACCTCCTGCAGGTGCGACCAGGCGGCGTGGGCGAGGTCGTCGGTGAGCGACTCCACGTGCCAGGAGCCGGCGCCGGGGTCGAGCACGCGGCCCAGGTGGGACTCCTCGAGCAGCAGCAGCTGGGTGTTGCGGGCGATGCGGGCGGCGAAGCCGGTGGAGACGCCGGGGGCGCCACCGGGCAGCGCCGCGTCGAACGGCAGGACGGTGACGGCGTGCGCCCCGCCGACCCCGGCGCCGAACGCGGCGACGGTGGCGCGCAGCAGGTTCACCCACGGGTCGCGCTGGGTGGTCATGGCCGACGACGTCACCGCGTGCTGGCGCACCGCCCCGGCCTGCGGTGCCCCCACGACCTCGGCGACCCGGGCCCACAGCCGGCGCCCGGCCCGGAGCTTCGCCAGGGTGGCGAACTGGTCGTCGGTGGCGGCGTGGCGCAGCTCGACCTGGGCCAGCGCGTCGGCCACGTCGACCCCGCCCGCGACGAGCGCGCGGACCACGTCGAGCCCGGCGGCCACGGTCCACCCCAGCTCCTGGGCGTCGGAGGCCCCGGCGTCGTGGAACACCCGGCCGTCGAGGGTGACCGCGCGGCCGCCGGACCGCCGGTCCAGCAGGTCGGTGGTCAGCGTGACCGCCTCGTGCAGCCGGGCGTCGCCGGTGCGGACCTGGTTGGTGAGCGGGTCGGCGCCGAGGCTGACGTCGACCTCGGCCGGGTCCAGGCCGCGGCGCTCGACGAGGGCGTGGAACGCGGCCGCGGCGGCCGGGGTGTGCTCGCCGGCCTCGAGGACCACCGGCGCGAGGTCGACGAACACCTCGGCCAGGGCCTCCTCGAGGGCGTCGGGGCCGTCAGCGCCGAGGGTGAGCCACACGGAGGTGACGCCGTTCTCCAGGTCGGCCAGCACCCGGCGGTTGACCTCCGCCGGGGCCTCGTCGCCGGGGCCGCCCAGGCCGTGGCGGGCCCGGACGTGCCAGCCGACGGTGGGGTCGCGGTCCGCCTCGGCGCCGCGGGTGAAGGGGGCGACGCCGGGCAGCGGGTCCTCGGGCAGCTCGTCGGCGCGGGTGCGCAGGGCGGGGATCGTCACCCCGTCGTAGGTGGTCGTGTCGAGCTCGCGCTCCGGGGTGTCGCCGAACGAGGCGGCGTCGGCCCGGCGCGCCTTGGCCAGCACCCCGGCCACCCCTCGCCGCCAGGCGGTGAGGGCGGTGTCCGTCGACTCCGATGTCATGGGCGGATGTTAACGGGCGTCCCGGGCGCCCCCGAGGCGAGTCCGGTGCGGCGTGGGACACAGCCGCGGACCCCCTCGGGGACGCGGCCTCGGCGCCCCGGGGCCGACCGAGCGCCCCGATAGGCTCCCCGACCGTGACCGGACCCGACGCCAGCCCCACGCCCGCCGCCGACCCCGCGGGAGCCGCCGCGGCCGCCGCGGCGGTGCTCGCCGAGCGGACCGGGGTGCCGGCGCACGACGTCGTGGTCGTGCTCGGCTCCGGGTGGCGGCCCGCCGCGGACGTCCTCGGCGAGCCCGTCGCCGAGGTGCCGATGGCCGAGCTGCCGGGCTTCACCCCGCCCAGCGCGGTCGGCCACGGCGGCACGGTGCGCTCGCTCGACGTCGGGGGCCGCCGGGTGCTGGTGATGCTCGGCCGCACGCACGGCTACGAGGGCCACGGCCCCGCCGCGGTGGTGCACGGCGTGCGCACCGCCTGCGCGGCCGGGGTGGGCACCGTGGTGCTGACCAACGCGGCGGGCGGGCTGCGCGAGGGCATGACGGTGGGCCAGCCGGTGTTGATCAGCGACCACCTGAACCTCACCGCCGCCTCCCCGCTGGTGGGCGCCCGCTTCGTCGACCTCACCGACGCTTACGACCCGGCGCTGCGCGAGGCCGCCCGCGCCATCGACCCGTCGCTGACCGACGGCGTGTACGCCGGGCTGCCGGGCCCGCACTTCGAGACCCCGGCCGAGATCCGGATGCTGCGCGGCCTCGGGGCCGACCTGGTGGGCATGTCGACGGTGCACGAGACCATCGCCGCCCGCGCCGAGGGTGCCCGCGTGCTGGGCCTCTCGCTGGTGACCAACCTCGCCGCGGGGATGACGGGGCAGCCGCTCGACCACGTGGAGGTCCTCGAGGCCGGCCGCGCCGCCGCGCAGCGGATGGGGTCGCTGCTGCGCTCCCTGGCGGAGCGGGTGTGACGGGCGTCGACCCCGCGCTGGCCGCCGAGGTCCGCGGCTGGGTCGACGCCGACCCCGACCCCGCCACCCGTGAGGAGCTCACCGCCCTGCTCCGGGCCGGGGACGCCGCCGCCCTGCGCGACCGCTTCGCCGGTCCGCTGGCGTTCGGCACCGCCGGGCTGCGGGGCCCGGTGCGGGCCGGACCGAGCGGGATGAACGTCGCCGTCGTCACCCGCACCACCGCCGGGCTCGCCGCCTGGCTGCGCGCCCGGGGCGCCGGTGGGGGCGTGGTGGTGGTGGGTCGCGACGCCCGCCACGGCTCGGCCGCGTTCGCCACCGCCACCGCCGAGGTGCTGGCCGCGGCGGGGTTCGTGGTGCGGCTGCTCCCGCGGCCGCTGCCGACCCCGGTCCTCGCGTACGCCGTCCGGGCCGGGGACGCGGTGGCCGGGGTCCAGGTGACCGCCTCGCACAACCCGCGGGAGGACAACGGCTACAAGGTCTACCTGGCCGGCGGGGCCCAGCTCGTCCCCCCCGACGACCGCGGGATCGAGGCGGCGGTGGCCGCGGTCGGGCCCGCCGCCGCCGTGCCGCGGTCCCCGGTCGACCCGGTCGGCGAGGACGTGCTCGGCTCCTACCTGGACCGCGTGGCGACGCTGCCGCGGGGGACGGCCCGCGGGGTGCGGGTGGCGCTGACCGCGATGCACGGGGTGGGCGGCGAGGTCGCCCGGGAGGCGTTGGCGCGGGCCGGGTTCGACGACGTGCACGTGGTGGCGGCCCAGCAGGAGCCCGACCCGGACTTCCCCACCGTGGGCTTCCCGAACCCCGAGGAGCCGGGGGCGGGGGACGCGGTGCTGGCGCTGGCCGAGCAGGTCGGGGCCGACCTGGCGGTGGCGCTCGACCCCGACGCGGACCGCTGCGCCCTGGGCGTGCGGGACGCGCACGGGTGGCGGCTGCTGCGCGGCGACGAGACCGGGGTGCTGCTGGGGGCGCACGTGCTCGCCCACACCGAGGTCCGGGACCCGTTGGTGGCCACCACGATCGTGTCCTCGCAGCTGCTGGCCCGGGTCGCCGCGGCGGCCGGGGCCCGCTCGGCGGAGACGCTCACCGGGTTCAAGTGGCTGGTCCGCGCCGGGGAGGGCCTGGTCTACGCCTACGAGGAGGCCATCGGTCACTGCGTCGACCCGGACGTGGTGCGCGACAAGGACGGCATCTCCGCCGCGGTGCTCGCCGCCGACCTGGTGGCTTGGCTCGCCGAACGCGGGCGCACCCTGCTCGACGAGCTCGACGACCTCGCCGTGCGCCACGGCGTGCACGCCGGGGACCAGGTGTCGCTGCGGGTCACCGACCTCGCCCGGATCGATGCGCGGATGCTCCAGCTGCGGGCCGACCCGCCCCCCGAGCTGGCGGGTGCGCCGGTGGCGCTGACCGACCTGCTGCCCCGCACCGACGGCGTGGTCCTGCGCAGCACGGCCGACGGCCCGGCGGGCGTGCGGGTGGTGGTGCGCCCCTCGGGGACCGAGCCGAAGCTCAAGCACTACCTGGAGGTCGTCGAGCCCGTCGACGGCCCGGGCGACCTGCCCCGGGCGCGGGCCGTGGCGCAGGAGCGGCTCGACGCCCTGCGGGCCTGGGCGGCCGCGGGGTCCTGACCGGCGCGTCCGTCACCGTCCACCGCCCCGGTCGTGGATGATCTTCCCGGACGGGGGCGCAGCGGGCGGCGGGGGTGGGTGCGGTGCACCGGGACGAGCAGGGCAGCGGACAGGGCGGCGGCGCACCGACGGGTGGGCCCGTCGGGGTCGACCCGGACCGGCCCGACGGCTTCGGCCACTGGGGACGGTTGGACGTGGTCGACGACGACGAGCACGTGGTCTGCCACGAGTGCGGCCACCCGTGCCGGTCGCTGGGCGCGCACGTGACCCGGGCGCACGGGGTGACCGCGGAGCACTACCGCGCCCGGCACGGGCTCCCCCCGGACACCTGCCTGGCCGCGCCCCGCACGCGGCGGCGGGTCCCCCGCGGCTGAGCCCGGGCCGTACCGGTCCCCCGCAGCGGCCGTCGCGCTCAGCCGACGGCGACGACCGCGACCGTGACGTTGTCGTGCCCGCCGCGCTCGAGGGCCAGCGTGGTCAGTGCGTCGGCCGCGGCGGCGGGGTCCAGCCCCGTCACCACCGCGGCGAGGTCCGCCGCACCGGGCAGGTAGTTCCACAGCCCGTCGGTGCACACCAGCAGCAGCCCCGGCCCGGGGGCGACGAGGCGGGCGATCCTGGGCCCCACCATCGCCGGGTCGTCCGCGGTGTCGGCACCCACCCAGCGGGTGATGGAGTGGGCACGTCGGTCGGCCATCGCGGTCTCGGCGTCGGCGAGCCCGGCCCGGACCACCTCGGCGGCCCAGGAGTCGTCCTCGGTCAGCACCCGGGACCCGCCCCGGTCGTCGAGCCAGTAGGCGCGGCTGTCCCCCACCGACCCGACCACGACCTCGACGCCCCCGGGCCCGGGGCGCAGCGCGGCGGTGACCACCGTGCAGGCCGGCGGGTCCGGCTGCAGCTCGCGGCCCACCTCGGCCACCGCACGGGCCGCGGCGGCCCCGGCGTCGAGCAGGCCGCGGCGCAGGTCCGCCCCCGCCACGAGCGCGGCGACGAGCGCGTCGAGCGCCGCGGGGCCCGCCGCGGCCGAGGCCAGCTCGGGCCGGCGGACGGAGGACACCCCGTCGCAGACCGCCACGGCCACACCGGGTCCGGTGGCCGCCTCGTCACCGTCACCGCCGAGGTCGCGCAGCACCGCCACCTCGCCGGCGTCCTCGTTGCGGGTGTGGACCAGGCCGCGGTCGCTGACCAGCGCGACCACGCCCAGGTCGACCTCCACCCGGTCGGTCCCGTCGGGGCGGCGGGCACCGCACTGCCCGCAGTGCTCGGCGGTGAACTCGTCGGCCCGGTCGTCGTCGGTGGGCTCGGTCCCGCAGCGCGGGCACGGCCGGTCGGTGGGCGCCCCGAAGGCCGCACGCGCCGCGCCCGTGCCCCCCTGCTCGACGCCCTGCACCCGGCCGCAGTGCTCGCAGAACCGGTCCCGGCCGTCGAGCACGCGGCCGCAGCCGGCGCACGTGGTGGCGGCCGGCACCTCCGGGGCGGTCACACCAGCGTCCTCGGCCGCACCGCGTTGGCCCGGTCCACCAGCGCGTAGCGCTCCAGCCGGTCGGTGCTCAGCCGCGCCAGGCCCCGGTACGCCGCCTCGAGGCCCCCGCGCACCCCGGCCTCGGTGAGCGGCACCCCCAGCAGCGGTGCCCCGCTGACGCCGGCACCGGAGCCGAGCACCTGCAGTGCGGCGCCCAGCACCTGCACCCGCACCTGGTGGTGGCCCGACGGGTCGAGGGTGAGCTGCTCGGAGCGCCGGGCCGCCTCGCGCAGGTCGGCCTCGGTGAGCGCGTCCGCCGGGCCCGCCAGCACCGCGGCCACCGCGGCGAGCCGCGCCGCCCGCTCGTGCCGCGACGTGGCCGGCACCTCGTCGAGGCACCGCAGCGCCCCGGCCCGGTCGCCGGCGCGCAGCCGGGCCCGGGCCAGGCCGAAGGCCGCGCTGACCACCGACCGGTCGGTGCGCCAGACCTGCTCGTAGTAGCGCTGGGCCTGGTAGCGGCGGTCCGGACCGGTTCCCGCCGTGTCGGACTCGGCCGCGGCCGCCATGGCCAGCTTGGGGGCGAGCTCGCCGGGCAACGCGCTGAGCACCAGCTCGAAGGCGACGAACGCCCGGGCGTAGCCGCCGCGCAGCAGCTCGGCGATGCCCCGGTACCAGGCGGTGCGCCAGTCCCCGGGCAGCTCCAGCTCGAGGGCGGTGAGCAGGCCGGCGGCGTCACCGAAGCGGCGCTGGTCGAGGTAGGCGCGCAGCAGCCGCAGCCGGATCTCCGGTGAGCTGCGCGCGGTCTCCGGCTCGCTCTCCAGGGTGTGCACGAGCTCGTCGACGTCGCCCCCGGCGGCCGCGGCCAGCAGCGCCGCGCCCGGGTCGGCGGGGTCGACGACGGGCACGGGCAGCGCGGCCGCGACCTCGAGCGGGTCCGGCCGGGCGGCGAGGTCGGCGTCCTCGGCCGTGCCGAAGGTGGCGCGCTGCGGGCTGAAGGCCGCCGACGGGCCCGGGCGCGGGGTGCCGTCCTGCTCGGCGAGCACCTCCCGCAGCACCCCGGTCACCTGGTCGGCCATCTCGGCCGCGGAGTCGAAGCGCTGGTCGGGGTCGCGGTTGGTGGCCCGCAGCAGCAGCCGGTAGAAGGACTCGTGCCGGGCGAACAGCGGCTCGGTGTCGGGCCCGGGCAGCGTCTCGACCAGCCGGCCGTCCTCCCGCGGCAGCGGGATGGTCAGCACGGTCAGCGTGCGGCCCACCGTGTAGAGGTCGGAGGCCACCGTCGCCCCCGTGGTCGCGATCTCCGGGGCCTGGTAGCCCAGCGTCCCGTAGATGGGGCTGTCCTCGTCGTCGAGCGAGATCACCGCGCCCAGGTCGATGAGCTTGAGCTGCTCGTCGGTCTGCATCACGTTGTCGGGCTTGAAGTCGTTGTAGGCCACGCCCAGCGAGTGCAGGTAGCCCAGCGCGGGCAGCATCTCCAGCACGTAGGCCAGCGCCTGCTCGACGGGCAGCCGGCCGCGCTCCCCGTCGCGCCCGCGCCGGGCGTCGACCAGCTGCTTGAGCGAGGTGCCGCCGACGTACTCCATGACGATGTAGCCGACGGGCGTGCCGTCGGGGCCCTCGCCGGAGACGAAGTTGTAGATCTTGACGATGTTGGGGTGCTCGACCTCGGCGAGGAAGCGGCGCTCGGCCACCGCGACGGCCACCGCCTCGGCGTCCCCGGCGTCGAGCAGTCCCTTGAGGACGACCCAGCGGTCGGACACGTTGTGGTCGGTGGCGAGGTAGACCCAGCCGAGCCCGCCGTGGGCCAGGCAGCCCTGCACCTCGTACTGCCCGCCGACCACGTCGCCCGCCCGCAGCGTGGGGGTGAACGCGAACGGGGCGCCGCAGTGGGCGCACCAGCCCTCGGTGCGGCCGGGCTCGCCGTCGCGGGAGCGGCCGACCGGCTTGGCGCACCGGCTGCAGAACCGCTTGCGCTCGGCCACGACCGGGTCGGCCATGACCGCGGCCGCCGGGTCGGTCCACGGCACCCGGGGCACCTCGACCATGCCCGCGCCGAGCCGGCCGCGGGTGCTGGAGCGGCTCGTGGTGCGCCGCGACGACCGGGACGACCCGCGGCCGGTGCGCCCGCTCAGCGGCGAGCTGACCGCGGCCGTCGCCCGGCTCGTCGCACCGTCCTCGTCGGGCGGGCGCGTCACCGTGGTGGCGGGCTCGTCCAGCCGGCCGGTCGCCTCCAGCCGGCTCGTCCCCGCCGCGCCGGGCTCGTCCCAGGTCGTCATCGCGGGCCCCTCCCCGTCGGTGACCCCGGACAGTACTGGCCGCTCACGGCCGGTACTGGGCGGCCGGGGGTGCCGGGGTCGGCCCCAGGCCGGAGAGCCACCGGCCGTAGATGGCGGCCCAGGTGCCGTCGGCGCGGATGCGGTCGAGCACGCCGTTGACGTAGCGCTGCAGGTCGGTCGACTCCTTGCGCACCCCGATGCCGTAGGGCTCCGGGCTCAGCGGCTCGCCCACCACGTCGAGGTAGGGGTCCTGGGTCTTGAGCCCGGCCAGGATGGAGTCGTCGGTGCTGACCGCGTCGGCCTGGCCCTGCTGCACCAGCACCAGGCAGTCGGTCCAGTCGGCGACCGAGACCACGGTGGGGGCCGGGTCCAGGGCGAGCAGGGTCGAGACCGACGTGGACCCGGTGGTGGCGCAGACGCGCTTGCCGCCGAGGGTGGCCGCGCCCGTGATGCCGGCGTCGGTGCGGGCCAGGATCCGTTGTGCCGCCTGGTAGTACACCGACGAGAAGCCGACCTGCTGCAGCCGGTCGCAGGTGACGGTCATGGTGCGCACGACGAGGTCGACGTCGCCGGCCTGCAGCGCGGGGATGCGCTGGGCGGAGGTGAGCACCCGGAAGGTGATCCTGTCGGGGTCGCCCAGCAGGTCGCGGGCCACCTCGCGGGCGATGTCGATGTCGAAGCCCTCGAGCCGGCCGGTGAACGGGTTGCGGAAGCCGAACAGGTAGGTGTTCTGGTCCACCCCCACCACCAGCCTGCCCCGCTGCACGATCGCGGCGGTCGCCGAGCCCGGGGCGACCTCGCGGGGCCGGGGCCCGGGCGCGAGGCTGGCGGTGTCGCAGGACTGGGCCGCGGGCGGGGCCGGGGCCGAGGTGGCCTCCGCGGCCCCGGCGGGCAGCGGGGCGGCGACCACCACGTCGGGCGAGGCGACCGGGGCGGTCGCCCCGCACCCGGCGAGCAGCACGGCGGCCAGCAGCGCGGCCGCCCCCCGCGCGCCCCGGCTCACTGGTACTCCCGCAGCCGGGGCCAGACCCCGGCGGCGACCGCGACGGCGGCGAGCACGCCGAGCACGACGGCGGCGGGCGCCAGCGCGCGGTAGGCGGACCCGGCCGAGGCGGTCTCCGCGCGCAGCGTCCGCTCGGTGGAGCCGATGGCCGTGGCCAGGGCGTCGGTGGTGGCGCGGAAGGAGGCCGCGCTGTCGGTCGGTCCGCTGCCCACCGCCACCCGCACCGCCCCCGTGTAGTCGCCGTCGCTCGTGGCCGCGACGATGCGGGCGTGGGCGTCGACCCACCGGTCCCGCGCGTCGCGGGCGGCGCCGGCGGCTGCGCGCACCGTCGCCTCGCCCGCCGCGGTCTCGGCCCGGCTAAGCAGCTCGTCGAGGCGTGCGGTGCGGTCCAGGAAGGACTGCTGGTAGCCGGGGCCGTCGCCGCGGCCGACCAGGGCCAGGGTCTCGTCCGCACGGGCCTGCTGGGCCAGGATCCGGGACTGGGCGAACAGGTCGAGCTGGGCCGACCCGCCGCTGCGGGCGGCGTCGACCCGGGAGGCGGCGACGGCCCCGGCCACCCCGAGCCAGACCAGCCACACCGCGACGGCGGCGGCCGCGACGACCAGGCCCGGGTTCAGGGTGCGGCGGGTGCGCCGGCGCAGCGAGCGCAGCCCCAGTCCGAGCAGGACCAGCGTCACCACCCCGAGCAGCAGCGCCACCCAGGGCAGCCCGTCGGTGTCGGACTGCCCGCTGCTCACCGCACCGGACTGGTCGGCGTAGATCCCCTCGGCCGCGGGGAGCAGCTGGGTCTGCAGCAGCGCGGACGCCTCCCGCAGGTACGCGGCCCCCACCGGGTTGCCCTGCCGGTTGTTGGCCCGCGCGGTCTCGACCAGCCCGGTGTAGACGGGCAGCTGGGCGGTCAGCCGGGCCAGCTGGGTGCGGGTGGCGTCGTCGGAGCCGGCCCCGGCGCTGGCCGTGGCGAGCGCGGTCGCGCCGCGGGCGACGGCCGCGGTGTACTGCTCCCGCAGCGCCGGGGGCTCGAGGCCGCCGGAGAGGAAGGCGGCCGCCGCGGCCGCGTCCGCCTCCGACAGCGCGGCGTAGAGCTCCTGCGCCGCCGCGGCCACCGGCTCGGTGCGCAGCAGCTGGGCGGAGAGCTCGTCGGTGCGGGCGGAGACGGCGCTCGCGGCCACGGTCCCGGAGACCAGGCAGGCGATCACCAGCACGAGCGCCCCGACGAGCAGCTGGCCCGGGCTGGTGCGGGTGAAGGCGGCCACGGCCCCGCGGCGGCGCCGCGCCCGGACCACCACGGCCGCCTCGCGCACCGGGGTGCGGGCCGGCGCGGGGGGGCCCTGGACGGGCGCGGGCGCCGCGGGGACCGGCGCCGGGCGCGGCGGGGCGCTGCGTGTCACCACCGACCACCCCCACCCGTGCGCGGACCGGCGACCAGGCTAGGGGGTGGGGGCCGCCGCGGTCCCGGAACCGGGGCAGGTGTTGCGGACTCGTCACCTGCCCCGGGGGACCCAGCCGGTGCTCAGCGGCCCAGCCCCGCCATCGCGGCCTCGGGGTAGCGGGTGCCCACGACGGAGCCGCGCGGCGCCGCCGCCTCGATGCGCGCCAGGTCGGCCGCGGAGAGCTCGAGCGACGCGGCGGCCACGTTCTGCTCCAGGTAGCTGCGGCGCTTGGTGCCCGGGATGGGCACGACGTCCTCGCCGCGGGACTGCACCCAGGCCAGCGCCAGCTGCCCGGCGGTCACGTCGCGCTCCGCCGCGATCTCCTGCAGCGCGGTGACGATGTCCCGGTTGGCCTCGAAGGCGCCGTCGGCGAAGCGGGGGTTGTCCTTGCGGAAGTCGCCGTCCTCGATGTCGTCGCGGCTGGTGAACTTCCCCGTCAGGAAGCCGGGGCCCAGCGGCGAGTAGGGGACGACGCCGATGCCGAGCTCGCGGGCCACGCCGAGGATCTCGTCCTCGATGTCGCGGGTCCACAGCGACCACTCCGTCTGCAGCGCGGCGATCGGGTGTGTGGCGGCGGCGCGGCGGATGGTCGCCGGACCGGCCTCGGAGAGCCCGAGGTGGCGGACCTTGCCCGCGGCGACGAGCTCGCCCATGGCCCCGACGGTCTCCTCGATGGGCACGTCGGGGTCCACCCGGTGCTGGTAGTACAGGTCGATCACGTCGACCCCGAGCCGCTGCAGCGACGCCTCGCAGGCGCTGCGGACGTACTCGGGCCTGCCGTCGACGCCGCGGCTGCCGTCCTCGCGCACGACGTTGCCGAACTTGGTGGCCAGGACCACGCGGTCGCGGCGGTCGGCGATCGCCGCGCCCACCAGCCGCTCGTTGGTGTGCGGGCCGTACATGTCGGCGGTGTCGAGCAGGGTGACGCCGAGGTCGAGCGCGCGGTGGATGGTGCGGGTGGACTCGGCCTCGTCGGTGGTGCCGTAGAAGGCGCTCATCCCCATGCAGCCCAGGCCCTGGGCGCTGACCTCCAGCGGGCCGAGCCTGCGGGTGCCGATCGTCGTGCTGCTCATGGGCGGATCTCCGGGGTGCGGGAACGGGTGCACCTCGACCAACCCCGCGGCCCCGGACCGCTAGTCCCGCCCGCCTGAGAGCGCCCTCAGCGGGGCCCGAACTGCCGGTCCCCCGCGTCGCCGAGGCCGGGGACGATGAACGCCCGCTCGTCGAGCCGCTCGTCGACGCTGGCCGTGACCACCCGCACGGGCAGCCCGGAGCCCGCCAGCCGCTCCAGGCCCTCGGGGGCGGCGAGCACGCAGATGCAGGTGACGTCCGTCGCCCCCCGCGCCACCAGCAGCTCGATGGTGTTCACCATCGACCCCCCGGTCGCGAGCATCGGGTCGAGCACCAGCACGGGCACCGCGGCCAGGTCCTCGGGCAGCGACTCCATGTAGGGCACCGGCTCGTGGGTGCGCTCGTCGCGGGCCATCCCCACGAAGCCCATGTGCGCCTCGGGCACGAGGGCGTGGGCCTGGTCGGCCATCCCGAGGCCCGCCCGCAGCACCGGCACCAGCAGCGGCGGCCGGGCCAGGCGCACCCCGCGGGTGGTGGTGACGGGGGTGGTCAGCTCGTAGGTCTCGGTCGGCGCGTCGCGGGTCGCCTCGTAGATGAGCATCAGGGTCAGCTCGCGCAGCGCCGCGCGGAAGCCGGCACCGTCGGTCCGCTCGTCGCGCAGGGTGCTCAGCCGGGCGGCGGCGAGCGGGTGGTCGACGACGAGGGTGTCCACGCGGCGAGCCTAGGGGGTGACGGGCCCCGCCCCGCCCGGGCGCGGGAGACTGGCGGGGTGAGCGCGCCCGTGACGCCGGACGGACCCCTGCCGGGGACGTGGTCGGCGCTCGGCATGGTCATCGACGGCGAGCCGGTGACCGGGACGGGTCCGGTGTCCGCGGTGCGCTCCCCCGCGACCGGGGAGGTGCTGGCCGAGCTGGCCGCCGCCGGGCCCGAGGACGTCGACGGGGCCGTCCGGGCGGCGCGGCGGGCGCACGAGCGCGCCTGGGGGCGGCTGACCGGGGCCCAGCGCGCCCACCACCTGTACCGGCTCGCGGACGTCGTCGAGCGGCGCCTGACCGACCTCGCCGGGCTCGAGGCGCTCGACGCGGGCACCCCGGTGCGCCACACCCGGGCGACCGGGGTGCCCGCCGCGGCCGCGACGCTGCGCCACCACGCCGGGTGGGCGGACAAGCTGGCCCACGTCGGGCTCGGGCCGGGCCCGGACGGCGCGGGTCCGCGGTCGCGCGGGGTGGCCGCGGTGGTGGTGTCGAGCTCCTCGAGCCTGCTGGCCACCGTCGGGCTGCTCGCCCCCGCCCTGGCCTGCGGCAACACGGTGGTGGTGAAGCCGTCGGAGGCGGCGCCCCTGACGACCCTGCTGCTGGTGGCCGCCGCCCACGAGGCGGGCCTGCCCCCCGGGGTGGTGAACGTCCTGGTCGGGGACGCGGGCGTGGGCAGCACGCTGATGGCCCACCCCGGGGTGGACGCGGTGGGCCTGGCCGCCACCGGGTCGCTGGGCCACGGTGTCGCCCGGGCGCTGGTCGGGCGGCCCACGCCGCTGACCCGCCACCCCGTGCGGGCCTCGGTCGCGGTCGTCGCCGCGGACGCCCCGCTCGACGCGGTGGCGGCCGGGGTGCTCGACGCGATGGGCTCGGCCCGGGTCCGGCAGGCCACCACCGGCACCGTGGTGCTGGTCGACGAGGAGGTGGCCGACGCGCTGGCCACCCGGCTGCGGGCGGGCCTGGCCGGGCTCGTGGTGGGCGACCCGACCGATACAGCCACCGACCTCGGCCCGTGCAGCTCGGTCGCCCAGCGCGACGAGGTCACCGAGCTGGTGGTGGCCGCGGAGCTGGCCGGGGCGCGTCGCTGGGCCGCACCGCACGACCTGCCCGCCGCCGGGGCGTGGCTGGCCCCCACCCTGCTGACGGGGACGACCCCCGGGACCCAGGTCGGCACCCGCGAGCTGCTGGGGCCCGTGCTGGTGCTGGTGCCCGTGGCCGGCACGGGCACCGCGGCGGGCGCGCTGCGGCGACTGCCGGTGGACAGCGCCGTGGACGCGTGGGCCGCCGACGCGCCGACCGGGGTGGCGCTCGCCGCCCGGTGCGGGGCCGCGGCGGTGCGGCTGCGCGGCCCGGCCCGGGGCGCGGTGCCCGGGGACGACGACCGCGCCGACCCCGTCGTGGCCCGCGGCCCGGCCGGCCTCGTGGGGTGGCTCGGTGCCTGACCGGGAGGGGCTGCTGCTCGACGGGGCGTTCCGGCCGTCGGAGTCCGGCCGGGTGCTGCCCGTCCTCGACCACCGCCACCAGCTGCTCGGCGAGGTGGCCCTGGCCTCGCGGCGCGACGTCCGGGACGCGGTGGCGGCCGCCCCGCGCGGGGCGCAGGCGTGGGCGGCGCTGCCCGCGGACCGGCGCCTGGCCCTGATGCTGGCCGTGGCCGGGGAGCTGACGGCGGACGCCGGACCGCTGACCGAGGCGGTGGCCGCGGCGGAGGACGTCGCGCCGCGGCGTGCCGCCGAGCTGGTCGACGCCGCGCTGGAGCGCTGGGTCCACCACGCCGGGTGGGCCGACAAGACCGAGCACCTCGGCTGGTCCGGGGCCACCGTGGCCGGGCCGCACCTCACCGCCGTGCTGGTCCGCCCGGTCGGGGTGGTGGCGGTGCTGGCCCCCCGGGCGTCGAGCCTGCTCGGCCTCGTCTCCACCATGGCGCCCGTGCTGGCCACGGGCAGCGCCGCCGTGGTCGTGGCGAGCCAGGACCGGCCGCTGCCCGCGCTGGGGCTGGCGAGAGCCGTCGTGCGGGCCGGGCTGCCCCCCGGGGTGCTGGCGCTGCTGACGGGCCGCACGGCCGAGCTCGCGCCGTGGCTGGCCGGGCACCGCGACGTCGACGCGGTCGACCTGGCCGGTGCCCCCGCCGCGCAGCGCACCGACCTCGAGCAGCTCGCAGCGGGCGCGGGCAACCGGGTGGTGCCGCAGCCGGCCGGGGAGCCGGACTGGACGCGGCGACCCGACCTGGCCAGGCTGCGGGTGCTGCTGGACCGCACCACCATCACGTCCTGACCGGCGGGGGAACCGGGGGCGGGCGGGGTGCGTCCCACGGCGGAGAGGGGGACACATGACGACATCCGGGACGGGCGTGCGGGTCGAGCCCGGGGCCCTGCAGTCCTTCGCCGGGGCGACGCGCGACACCGCCGGGGCGGTCGACGCCTCGGCCTCCGGGCTGGGCGACGCGGCGCCGGCGGCCCGGGGCCTGGGCCCGCTCGCCGACGAGGCCGGCCTCGTGGCGGCGCTGGCCGACCGCACGGCGCAGCACACCATGGCGGTAGCCGCGCTCTCCGCGGCGCTGCGGGGCGCGGCCGACGCCGTCACCGGCGCCCTCGCGCACTACGAGCAGACCGAGCAGGCCAACCAGGACCGCCTGCAGGGCAGCGGGTCCGCGCTGTGAGCGCCCTGGCCGCGGCGATGACGGCGTCGCTGCGCGCGATGCTCGACCAGCTGGGCACCGGGTCGGTGGCCGGCGCGGCGGCGGGCTGGTCCGGCGCGGGCCGGGCGCTCGACGCGGTCCACGGCTCGCGCACCGCCCCGGTCGCCGCGCTCGAC
>NZ_BAAGQZ010000005.1:165257-197851 GCF_054783215.1 Rhodococcus aerolatus
GCGGGCTGGGACGGCGCGGCCGCCGACGCCGCGCTGGCCGACGCCGGCCGCCAGCAGGGCGCGGTGACCACCCTCGTCGACGCCGCCGGGGAGGTGGCCGGCGCGCTGACCGACGCGCAGGCGGCCGTCGACACCGCCCGGGCGCACCTCCAGCAGCTGATCGACAGCACCACCGCGCTCGTCGACCAGGCCGTGGCCGCGGCGCCGCTGGTCGGGGTGGGCAGCCCCGTCTCGCTCGACGCGGTCCGGCTGCGGGTCGCCGGCGCCGTCGCCGCGGCGGAGGGCGAGGCCACCGGGGTCCTGGCCACGGCCCGCGCGGCGCTGGCGGCGGCCGCGGCCCGGATCAGCGGCGCCCCCACGCTCGACCCCGGCGCCCTGGCCGCGTCGCCGCTGCCCCTGGAGGGCGCGCCCACCCCGGTGGGGACGAGCCCCGCCGGCACGGGCGGGCACCCGGGCACCGGGGGGTCGGGCACCGGGGGGTCCAGCCCGGACGGTCCGGGCGCCGGCTCCGGCAGCACGGGCACGACCCTCCCCGGCGCCGGGTCGTCGGGCGGGGGCTCCTCGGGCGGGGGTTACTCCGCCGGGGGCTACCCCGGCGGGGGCTCGTCGGGCGGGGTCTACTCCGGTGGTGGTGGCGCCGGGGTGCGGACCGCCGCGCGCACGGCGCCCCCGCTGCAGCCGGGGCAGGGTGTGGACGTGGTGCTGCCCGGCGGGCGGACCGTGCAGGCCCCGAACGAGCAGGCCGCGGCGGCGGTGCGGGCGGCCATCTCCCAGCTCGGCGTCCCCTACGTGTGGGGCGGCACCACCCCCGGCAGCGGCCTCGACTGCTCCGGGCTGACGCAGTACGCCTACGCCCAGGCCGGGGTCCCCCTCCCCCGGCTGGCCCAGGAGCAGGGCATCGGCGCCCCCGTCGACCCCGGCCAGCTGCTGCCGGGCGACCTCGCCGTGTGGGACGGCCACGTCGCGATGGTCGCGGGCGACGGCATGTTCGTCGAGGCCGGGGACCCGGTGCAGCTCAGCCCGATCCGCACCGACAACATCGGCATGGGCTTCCACGGCTTCTTCCGGCCCACGGCGGGCGCGTGAGCGGCGCGGCGGCCTCGCCCGACGGCTCCGTCCGGGTCGTCACCGACGCCGGCGGGGTGCCCGAGCAGGTGGTGCTCGACAGTGCCGCGCTGCGCAGCGGCGAGCAGCAGCTGGCGGCCGAGCTGCTGGCGCTGTGCCGGCAGGCCGGGGCGCGGGCCCGGGCGGAGCTGGCCACCGCGCTCGACCGGGCCGGCCTGGACGCCCGGGCCGCCACCACCCTGGGCCTCGACGCCCCCGTCGAGTCGAGCGCCGACGCGACCGCCGCGGAGCAGCCCGAGAGCTGGCTGCGCCCGTGGTGAGGCCCGACCCGGTGGGCACCGATGCGCTGGCGGCGCGCGCCGAGGCCCGCGCGGCGGCCGTGGCCCGGACCCGGGCCGAGATCGACGCGCTCTCGGGGGTGGGCCGCTCGGCGGGTGACGTCGTCGCGGCGGAGGTCGACGGTCACGGTGAGCTCGTCGCGCTGCAGCTGGCGCCCGGGGCCACCCGGCTGCCGCCCGACGAGCTGGGCCGCCTCGTGGTCCAGGCCGCCCAGGCCGCCGCGGGCTGGGTCGACGAGCGCCGCGCCGCGCTGCTCGCGCTGCTCGAGGGCGACCACGTGGCGCAGGCCTGGGACGCCGCCGCGGGACGGCCGCCCCGCGGCTGACCCGGGCCGCCCCGGACGCCCCCGCGGCGCAACTACGCTGCGGGGCATGGCACAGGACATCGTGGCGGTCGAGCTCGGACTCACCGAGGGGGACCTCGTCACGCTGTGGGCGCCCCGGTGGCGGGAGGACGGCGAGGAGTGGGAGGCCTTCCTCGGCCACGGGGACGACCTGTACTGCTTCGACGAGGTCGCCGAGCTGGCGGCGTTCATCCGCACCGTGGACGTGCACGACCTCACCGACCACCCCGCGTGGGCCGCGGTGACGGGCCTGTCGGCGCCCGAGCTGGAGCCCGACGACGACCACCGCTACGACCTCGTCGGCCTGCCCGAGCTCGCGGCCGGGGAGCCCGAGGGCTGGGCCCTGGCCGAGCTGGCGGACTCCCTCGACGTGGTCCGCTCGCTGGCCGACGTCTGCGACCTCACCGACGTCCTCGAGATCCTCGACTCCGCCCCCGGTCTCGACCGCCTCGCCGCGGGCCCCGCCGCGTTCGTCGGCAAGGAGGGTGCCGCGCTGTGGGACGAGCTCGGCGCCGTGCTGGCCGAGAAGTGGGACACCGTCCTCGACGCCCTCGACGACGTGGTGTTCATCCCCGAGGTCGACGAGGCCGCCCTGACCACGGCCCGCGCCGAGGTCGCCGACGCGGCCGCCCAGCCCGACGCCGACGACGACGCGACCGACGACACCGGGGACGACACCGAGGGGGACGACACCGACGAGCGCGACTCCGACGTCACCGCGGCCGGCGACGAGGAGCCCGAGGGGTTCTGGGCCGAGGTCGGCATCGACCCCATCAAGGTGATCACCTCCACCGACGAGTACGTCACGCTGCGCTGCTACCTGGGTGACACCCCGGTCTTCCTCGGCTCGGACGGGCGCATCGACGTGTTCGGCTCCGAGCGCGCGCTGGCCCGCCACCTGGCCGACGCCACCGACCACGACCTCGCCGAGGTCGTCACCTTCCCCGAGGTGGCCCAGGCGGCGACCGCGGGCGAGCTCGAGGTCGAGGTGACGGCGGACAACACCTACGTGCTGCCCGGCCTGGCCGACGACATCGAGGCGGGCCCCGCCGCCATCGACCGGCTGCAGCTCGAGCTGGCCGTGGAGCTGCTGACGGACGCGGCCGACGCGGCGGACGACGACTCGGTGTCGACCGCGCTGGCCGGCTCGCAGCCGCTGGGCTGGCTGGTCACCTACGTCCTCGAGCCGGACCCCACCCGCCTCGAGCCGAGCCCGCCGTTCGCCGCGGAGGCGCAGTCCTGGCGCGAGCTCGAGACGGCGTTCGAGGCCCGGCTGCGCACCCGCTGACCCCGTCCTCCCACCACCCGGCGAGCCGGGCCAGGACGACGCCGGGGACGAGGAGGGCGAGCACCCCCGCGGGCAGCACCGGGTCGGCCCCGCCCGCGGCGAGGACGAGCCCGAGCGCGCCCCCGGCCACCAGGCCGCTGACCTGTGCCGCGAGCACCGCCCCCAACGCCCGCCCCACCGCGGCGCCCGCTCCGACGCTGTCGGCCCACCCGCGGGCGAGCAGCGCCACCGGCGCCAGCAGCGCCAGCACCAGGACGGTCGGGGCCAGCGGCGTCGTCGGGTCGGCGTGCGCCGCCGCCGCGGTCAGCGGGAGTGCAGCGCTGAGCAGGGCCCCGGCCAGCGGGGCGGGTCGCAGCAGCGGGTCCGGTCGTGTCGTCGTCACGAGGTCCACCCTGCGGGCCGCACCCCCCGGCGCACATGCGTAGGACCACGCGTCCGGGGGTGCAGGAGCGGGCTAGCCCAGCAGGACGGCGTACCCGGGCTTGATGACGTCGTCGATCACGGCGAGCCGCTCGTCGAAGGGCAGGAACGCCGACTTCATCGCGTTGATGGTGAACCGCTGCAGGTCCGACCAGCCGTAGCCGAAGGCCTCGACGAGCGCGGCCATCTCGCTGCTCATGGTGCAGTCGCTCATCAGCCGGTTGTCGGTGTTCACCGTGACCCGGAAGCGCAGCGCCGCGAGCAGGCCGAAGGGGTGCTCGGCGATCGAGGCCACCGCCCCGGTCTGCACGTTCGACGACGGGCACAGCTCGAGCGGCACCCGCAGGTCCCGGACGTAGGCCGCCAGCCGGCCCAGCTCGGGGCCGTCGTCGGCGGCGGTGATGTCGTCGACGATCCGCACGCCGTGGCCCAGCCGCTCGGCCCCGCACCACTGCAGCGCCTCGTGGATCGACGGCAGCCCGAAGGCCTCCCCCGCGTGGATCGTGAAGTGCGCGTTGGCCTGCCGCAGGTACTCGAAGGCGTCGAGGTGGCGGGTCGGGGGGTACCCCGCCTCGGCCCCGGCGATGTCGAAGCCGACCACGCCGACATCGCGGAACCGCACGGCCAGCTCGGCGATCTCGCGGGAGCGGGCGGCGTGGCGCATCGCGGTGACGAGCACCCCCACCCGGATCGGCCGGCCGCGCTGGGCGGCGGCGGACTCCCCGGCCCGGAACCCGGCCAGCACCGCCTCGACCACCTCGTCGAGGCTCAGCCCGGCCTCGGTGTGCTGCTCGGGGGCGAAGCGGGACTCCGCGTGGACCACCCCGTCGTCGGCCAGGTCCTCCGCGCACTCCTGGGCCACCCGGAACAGCGCGTCCGCGGTCTGCATGACCCCCACGGTGTGGGCGAAGGTCTCCAGGTAGCGGGGCAGCGAGCCGGAGTCGGCCGACTCCCGGAACCAGCGGGCCAGCCCGGCCTCGTCCTGGGCGGGCAGCGCGGAGTAGCCCGTCTCGTGGGCCAGCTCGAGCACGGTCGCGGGCCGCAGCCCGCCGTCGAGGTGGTCGTGCAGCAGGACCTTCGGGGCCCGGCGGATCGAGGCCAGGTCCAGCGGCGCGCTCACGCCGGCACCGCCGCACCGGCCGTGGTGACGCGGTCGAGCACCAGCGGCAGCCGGGTGCCCGGGCCGTCGACGTCGACCGCCCCGGCCAGGGCCGCGCGGGCCCCGTCGAGCCGCTGCCGGGCGTCGGCCTCGTCCACCGAGTCGCAGTGCAGCTCGAGCAGGGGCCGTCCCGCGACGACGGGGTCGCCGGGCCGGGCGAGCCAGCGCACCCCCGCCGCGGCCTGCACCGCGTCCTCCTTGCGGGCCCGGCCCGCCCCGAGCCGCCACGCGGCCAGGCCGACGTCGTAGGCGTCGAGCCGGGTCAGCGTCCCGGTGGCCGGGGCGTCGAGCGTCTCGACGTGGCGCGCGACGGGCAGCGCCGCGTCGGCGTCGCCGTCCTGGGCGGAGATCATCGCCCGCCAGGCGTCCATGGCGCGGCCGTCGTCGAGCGCGCGCTCCGGGTCGGCGTCCCCGGCGGGCTCGATGCCCACCACGGCCAGCATCTCCCGGGCCAGGGTGAGGGTGAGCTCGCGGACGTCGGCGGGCCCGCCCCCGGCGAGCACCTCCACCGACTCGGCCACCTCGAGCGCGTTGCCCGCGGTGAGCCCCAGCGGGGTGTCCATCGCGGTGAGCAGGGCGACGGTGCGCAGCCCGTGGGCCGCGCCGATGGCGACGAGGGCGTCGGCCAGCTCGCGGGCCCGCGCGGGCGTGGTCATGAACGCGCCGGAGCCGACCTTGACGTCGAGCACGAGGCCGTCGGTGCCCTCGGCGATCTTCTTGCTCATGATCGAGCTGGCGATGAGCGGGACGGACTCCACCGTGCCGGTGACGTCGCGCAGCGCGTAGAGCAGCCGGTCGGCCGGGGCCAGCGTCGGCGTGGTCGCGCACACCACGGCGCCCACGTCGCGCAGCTGGGCCACGATCTGCTCGGTGGCCAGGTCGGCGCGCCAGCCGGGGACGGCCTCGAGCTTGTCCAGCGTGCCCCCGGTGTGCCCGAGCCCGCGCCCGGAGAGCTGCGGCACGGCCGCTCCGCACGCGGCGACCAGCGGCGCGAGCGGCAGGGTGATCTTGTCGCCGACCCCGCCGGTGGAGTGCTTGTCCACCAGCGGCCGGCCGACCCCGGCGAGGTCGAGCCGCTCGCCGGAGCCGATCATCGCCGCGGTCCAGCGGGCGGTCTCGGCCGCGTCCATCCCGTTGAGCAGGATGGCCATGGCCAGGGCCGACATCTGCTCCGGGGCGACGTCGCCGCGGGTGTAGGCCGCCAGGACCCAGTCGATGGCCTCGTCGTCGAGCCGGCCCCCGTCGCGCTTGGTCCGGATGACCTCGACGGCGCTGGGGCTCACGCCTGCGCCGCGAGGTCGGCGGGGCCGAAGGCCTGCGGCAGCAGGTCGGCCAGGGTCAGCACGCCGCGCGGGGTGTCCACCAGCAGGGTGGGGGCGCCGTGCTCGGCGAGCAGCTGCCGGCACCGCCCGCACGGGGTGATGGCCCCGCCGTCGGCGTTGCAGCAGGTGAAGGCGACCAGCCTGCCCCCGCCGCTCGCCTGCAGGGCCGAGACCAGCCCGCACTCCGCGCAGAGCCCCAGCCCGTAGGAGGCGTTCTCCACGTTGCACCCGACGACGGTGCGGCCGTCGTCGACCAGCGCGGCCGCGCCGACCGGGTAGCCCGAGTACGGGGCGTAGGCGTGGGTCATGGCCTCGCGCGCGGCGGCGCGCAGCTGGTCCCACTCGACGTGCACGGTGGTCATCGTCCTTCTCCCTTGGCGAAGCGCAGCCCGACGGCGGCGGGGGGCCGCAGCCGCTGCGAGGCGAGCGCGAGGACCAGCAGCGTGGCCACGTACGGGGTGGCGGAGGTGAACTGCGGCGGCACCGCGTCGACGACGAAGTAGGTGCCCCCGACCACCACGCCGACGACGAACGCGACCGCGGCGCGCACGGCCTGCCTGCGCAGCAGCGCGACGATCGCCATGGCCACCAGCAGGCAGCCGACGAGCAGCAGCAGCGGTCGCACGTCGGCCCCGCGCAGCTGCACCGCGTCGGTGTAGCCGAACAGCAGCGAGCCCATCGCGAGCCCGCCGGGGCGCCAGTTGCCGAAGAGCATGGCGGCGAGGCCGATGTAACCGCGCCCCCCGGTCTGGCCCTCCCGGTAGATCCCGGCCGCCACCACGGCGAGGAACGCGCCACCGAGCCCGGCGAACCCGCCGGAGGCGATCACGGCCAGGTACTTCATCCGGTAGACGTCCACCCCGAGGGTCTCCGCCGCGGTGGGGTTCTCCCCGCACATCCGCAGCCGCAGGCCGAACGGCGTGCGCCACAGCACGACGTAGGACACGACGACGAGCAGCACGGCGATGACGGTCAGCGCGGAGACCCCGACGAGCAGGCCGCGCAGCACGCCCGCGACGTCGGCGACGAGGAAGACCCCGCTGCCGTCGAGCCGGTCGAGCGGGCCGGAGATGCCGGGCACCGACAGGGTGGGCAGGTTGGGGATGCGCGGGGACTGGGTGGTGCCGCCGCCGTCCTCGCCGCCGAACACGACGGTGGACAGGAAGCGCGCGACCCCGGCGCCGAGGATGTTGATGGCCACGCCGGAGACGATCTGGTCGACGCGGAAGGTCACGGTGGCCACGGCGTGCACCAGGCCGCCGAGCGCGCCGAAGACCACGGCGGCCAGCACGCCCTCCCACGGCCCGAAGGTCGAGCCGGCCCAGCCGGCCCCCCAGGTGCCGAGGATCATCATCCCCTCGAGGCCGATGTTGACCACGCCGGCACGCTCGGCCCACAGCCCGCCGAGCCCGGCCATGCCGATGGGCACGGCCAGGCCGAGCGCCGCGCTGACGGCGCCGCCCGAGGTGAGGTCGCCGGCCCCGGTGGCGGCCCGGACGACCGCGACCAGCAGCACCGCGCCGGCCACGAGCAGGTAGAGGCGGTAGCGGCCGAGGGCGGCCACCCGGGCGACCGGGCCGGTGGGCCGGGGCGCGGTGGTCGGGGCGGTGGTGCTCACGCGCTCACCGCCTCGCGGGAGGTCCCGGGCCCGTCCCCGGTGCCGGCCCCGGTGTCGGCCCGGCCCACCTCGCGCTGCTGCAGCCGCAGCCGGTAGCGGCGGACCAGCTCGTAGGCGACGACCACGGCCAGCACGATGACCCCCTGCACGATGGTGACGATCTCGGGGCTGATGCCCTGGGCCTGCAGGCCGTTCGACGAGCGCTCGAGGAACGACCACAGCAGCGCGCCGAAGGCCATCCCCACCGGGTGGTTGCGGCCGAGCAGGGCCACCGCGATGCCGGTGAAGCCGACCCCGGCGGGGAAGTCGAGCGCGTAGTTGTAGGAGGCGCCGAGCAGCTGCGGCATGCCGACCAGGCCGGCGACCCCGCCCGAGAGCAGCATCGAGACCAGGATCATCCGCTTGACGCTGACGCCCGAGGCGACGGCCGCGGTGGCCGAGCCGCCGGTGGCGCGCAGGTCGAACCCGAAGCGGGTGTAGCCCATGACGAACCAGTAGCCGACGCCGACCCCGACGGCCAGCACGACGAGGCCGTAGACGCCGCCGGGGCTGTCGGGCACCAGCGGGATCGACCCCACCCGCCCGGACTCCGGGATCTTCGCGGTGCCGATGTTGTTGCTGCCCTCGACGCGCACGCCGAGCTGCTCGGGCAGGATCAGCCAGGCGATCAGGGCGGTCGCGATGGCGTTGAGCATGATCGTGGAGATCACCTCGCTGACCCCGCGGTAGGCCTTGAGCACGGCGGCGACCCCCGCCCAGGCGGCCCCGACGACGACGGCGACCGCCATGATCACCAGCTGGTGCAGAACCGGCGGCAGCGGCAGCGCGGCGCCGACGGCGGCCGCCACCATCGCGGCGATCCGGTACTGCCCGTCGACCCCGATGTTGAACAGGTTCATCCGGAACCCGATGGCCACCGCCACCGCGGCCAGGTAGTACGTGGTGGCCGTGTTGATGGTCTGGGTCTGGATGCGGGGCAGCGCGGCGGTGTCGGCCACGGTCCGCACGGCGACCAGCGGGTCGGAGCCGGACAGGGTGACGACGAGGGCGGCCACCAGCAGCGCGATGAGCAGGGCCAGCACGGGGGCGGCGAGGGTCAGCGCCACGCGGCGCAGCAGCGCGGGGGCGCGGCTCACGGCTCGACCTCCCCGGCCCCGGTCATGGCCGCCCCCAGGTCCTCCGGGGTCACGTCGCGCGGGTCGACCTCGGCGACGAGGCGCCCGCGCAGGATGACCTGGATGCGGTCGGACGTGCCGATGAGCTCGTCGAGGTCGGCGGAGACCAGCAGCACCCCCATGCCGCGGTCCTGCGCGGCGCGGACGTGCTCCCAGATCGCGGCCTGCGCGCCCACGTCCACCCCGCGGGTCGGGTGGGCGGCGACGAGGACGACCGGCTCGTGGCTCATCTCCCGGCCCACGATGAGCTTCTGCTGGTTGCCGCCGGAGAGCGCGGACCCGGCGACGTCGATGCCCGGGGTGCGCACGTCGTAGGCGGCCACGATGCGCTCGGTGTCCGCGCGGGCGGCGCGGACGTCGAGCAGCGGGCCGCGGGAGTTCGGCCGCTGGGTCTGGTGGCCGAGCATCCGGTTCTCCCACAGCGGGGCGTCGAGCAGCATGCCCTGGCGGTGGCGGTCCTCCGGGACGAAGCCCAGGCCCGCCTCCCGACGAGCCCGGGTGGGTCGGTGGGTGAGGTCGACCAGCTCGCCGTCGGGGCCGGCCAGGGCGACCGTGCCGGTGGCCTCGCGCAGCCCGAGGACGGCGTCGACGAGCTCGGCCTGGCCGTTGCCCTCGACCCCGGCGATGCCGAGCACCTCCCCGGCGTGGACGGTGAGGCTGACGTCGTCGACCACGGGCCGGCCGTGGGAGGGCGAGGCGACGGTGACCCCGCGCAGCACGAGGACCTCCCGCCCGGTGTCCGCCCGGGGCCGGCGCGAGGGCTCCGGGAGCTCGTCGCCGACCATCATCTCGGCCAGCTCGCGGCTGGTGACGCTGCCGCCGGCCACGGTGGCCACCGTGGTGCCGCCGCGCATCACGGTGATCTCGTCGGCCACCGCGCGCACCTCGTCGAGCTTGTGGCTGATGAAGACGACGGCGAGGCCCTCCGCGGTGAGCTCGCGGAGGTTCGCGAACAGCGCGTCGACCTCCTGCGGGACGAGCACGGCCGTGGGCTCGTCGAGGATGATCGTCGTGGCGCCGCGGTAGAGGACCTTGAGGATCTCCACGCGCTGGCGGTCGCCGACCCCGAGGTCGCCCACGAGGGCGCCGGTGTCCAGGCCGAGGCCGTAGCGCCGGCCGAGCTCGTCGATGCGGGTGCGGGCGCGGTCGCCGATGCCCGCGACCTTCTCGGCCCCGATGACGACGTTCTCCAGCACGGTGAGGTTGTCGGCCAGCATGAAGTGCTGGTGGACCATGCCGATACCCGCGGCGATGGCGTCGGCCGGGGACGCCAGCCGGGTGGGCCGGCCGGCGACGAGGACCGTGCCCTCGTCGGGCTTCTGCATCCCGTAGAGGATCTTCATCAGGGTGGACTTGCCCGCGCCGTTCTCCCCCACCAGCGCGTGCACGCGGCCCGCGCGGACGGCCAGGTCGACGTCGCGGTTGGCCACGACGCCGGGGAACCGCTTGGTGATGCCGCGCAGCTCGACGGCGGCGGGGCCGCCGTCGGGGTCCGGCTCGGCCGGGCGGGGGTCGGTGAGGTCGGGTCGCGCGCTGATGGTGGGGCCTCCGGGGTGGTCCGGGCGGGTGGGCCGGGCGCACCGGGGCCCGGGGGGTGGTGCGCACCCCCCGGGCCCCGGTTCAAGCAGCTGTGTCCCGGCGGGCCGGTCAGACGGTCGTGGGGACCGTGATCTGCCCGCTCTGGATCTGCTGGGAGAACATGTCGAGCTGGGGGACGATGTCGTCGACCTTGCCACCCGAGGTGGAGTACGCGACACCCCCGTTGGCGAGGTCGTAGGTCGTCACGCCGGCCTTGACCGTGCCGTCGCTGACCGCCTTGACGAAGTCGAGCACGCCGACGTTCACGTTCTTCACCATCGAGGTGAGGATGACGTCGCGGACCGACGGGTCGGCCGTCTTGTACTGGTCGGAGTCCACGCCGATGGCCAGCGAGCCCGGCTTGGCCGCGACGGCCTCGAAGACGCCGGCCCCGGAGCCGCCCGCCGCCTGGTAGATCACGTCGGCGCCCTGGTCGAGCAGGCCCTGCGCGGCCGTGCGGCCCTTCGACGGGTCGGAGAACCCGGTGAAGTCCGGCGGCTGGGTCAGGTACTGCGTGACGACCCTGGTGCCGGGCTTGGCGGCCTCCACACCGGCCTTGTAGCCGGCCTCGAACTTCTCGATCAGCGGCGTCTGGACGCCCCCGACGAAGCCGACGGTGCCCGAGGTGGTCTTCAGCGCGGCGGCCGCGCCGACCAGGAACGAGCCCTGCTCCTCGGCGAAGACGATGTTGGTCAGGTTCGGGGCCTGGGCGGCCGCGTCGTCGACGATCGCGAAGTCGATGTCGGGGTACTCCCCGGCGACCGTGGTCACCGGCTCGGAGTAGGCGAACCCGACGGCGATGATGGCCGTGGCCCCACCGTCGGCCAGGGTCCGCAGCCGCTCCGCCTTGTCGGCGTCGGACTCGCCCTGGGTCGCCTCGAGCTCGCTGACCTCGACACCCAGGCTCGACTTCGCCTCGTCCAGGCCGGCCGCGGCGGAGTCGTTGAACGACTGGTCGCCCCGGCCCCCGATGTCGTAGGCCAGGCCGACCTTGAGCGGCCCGCCCGACCCCGAGCTGCTGCTGTCGTTGGAATCGACCCCACCACCGCAGGCGCTGAGCACCAGCGTGGTCGCCGCCAGTCCGGCCACGAGCAGGGATCCGCGCACTCGACGCACTCTGCTTCTCCTCTCGACACGCACCGGACGCGACGACCGATCCTCGCGGACCGACGTCGTCGTCGGTGCGGGCCTGGTCCCGTCGCGTCCCGGGTGCGCCCGGTGTGCCCGCGCACCGCCCGTGGTGGGCGGCGCCGGAGACGTGCACCCGGGTGCCAGGACCGTACTGGGCCCCGGCGGCCCCACCCACGACCTCGACCACTCCGTGATCGTTTCGTGGCCTCGGCCCGCCGAGCCGGGGGTCGCTTGTCTGCAACCTCACACGGGCGTGCCGCCCCCGTGGGGTGGGGATACGATCTGCGGACCGGGTCGGACCTGCGTGACGCACCAGCACGCGCGGCGGGCGCGTCCCCCGGTGCGCCGGCGGTCGGGGGGCGTGAGCACCCTCGGGCACCGACGCCCACCAGCGATGTTGGAGGCTCTTCGACGCCATGGCAAGCACCACTGCAGCCGCCCCCGAGGCGCGGCGCACCCGCTCCCTGTACCGGGGCGACCCGGGCATGTGGTCCTGGGTCGCGCACCGCATCACCGGGGTGTCGGTCTTCTTCTTCCTGTTCGTCCACGTGCTCGACACCGCCCTCGTGCGGGTGTCGCCGGAGGCCTACGACCAGGTCATCGACACCTACAAGAACCCGGTGGTCGGGCTCATGGAGCTCGGCCTCGTCGCGGCCGTGCTCTACCACGCCCTCAACGGCGTCCGGGTCATGCTCGTCGACTTCTGGGCCCAGGGTCCGCGCTACCAGCGCCAGATGCTGTGGGCGATCCTCGGCATCTGGGTCGTGGTGATGGTTCCCGCGGCCGTCCGCATGCTCATGCACACCTTCGGGGGTTAGCACCGTGGCCACCACCACCGACCGTCCGGCCTCCATGGCCGCACCCCGCTCGTCCCGCTCGGCCGGGCGCAGCGGCAACTTCGAGCTCTACTCGTGGCTGTTCATGCGCCTGTCGGGCCTCGTGCTCGTGGTGCTCGTGCTGGGCCACATGACGATCATGCTGCTCCTCGACGACGGGGTGCAGCGCATCAACTTCGCCTTCGTCGCCGGCCGCTGGGCCAGCCCGTTCTGGCAGTTCTGGGACCTGTCGATGCTGTGGCTCGCCCAGCTCCACGGCGGCAACGGCCTGCGGACCGTCATCAACGACTACGCCCGCAAGGACTCGACCCGCTTCTGGCTGACCACGCTGCTGGTCGCGTCCATGCTGCTGATCGTGGGGCTCGGCACCTACGTGATCTTCACCTTCGACCCCAGCATCACGGCCTGACCGAGCCGTTCCGCACAACCCGTACCGAGGAGCTGAGCAACGTGCAGGAGCACCGCTACGACGTCGTGATCGTGGGGGCCGGCGGGGCGGGCATGCGTGCCGCCATCGAGTCGGGCCCCAAGGCGCGCACCGCCGTGCTGACCAAGCTGTACCCGACCCGGTCCCACACCGGCGCGGCCCAGGGCGGCATGTGCGCCGCCCTGGCCAACGTCGAGGAGGACAACTGGGAGTGGCACACCTTCGACACCGTCAAGGGTGGTGACTACCTGGTCGACCAGGACGCCGCCGAGATCATGGCCAAGGAGGCCATCGACGCGGTGCTCGACCTGGAGAAGATGGGCCTGCCGTTCAACCGCACGCCCGAGGGCAAGATCGACCAGCGCCGCTTCGGCGGGCACACCCGCAACCACGGCGAGGCCGCCGTGCGTCGGGCCTGCTACGCCGCGGACCGCACCGGCCACATGATCCTGCAGACGCTGTACCAGAACTGCGTCAAGCAGGGCGTCGAGTTCTACAACGAGTTCTACGCGCTGGACATCGCGCTGACCGACACCCCCGAGGGCAAGGTCGCCACCGGCGTCATCTGCTACGAGATGGCCACCGGCGAGCTGCACGTCTTCCACGCGAAGTCGATCGTCTTCGCCACCGGCGGCTCGGGCCGGATCTTCAAGACCACGTCCAACGCCCACACCCTGACCGGTGACGGCATGAGCATCATCTTCCGCAAGGGCCTGCCGCTGGAGGACATGGAGTTCCACCAGTTCCACCCGACGGGCCTGGCCGGCCTGGGCATCCTCATCTCCGAGGCGGTCCGCGGCGAGGGCGGCATCCTGCGCAACGCCGACGGCGAGCGGTTCATGGAGCGCTACGCCCCCACCATCAAGGACCTCGCGCCGCGCGACATCGTCGCCCGGTCGATGGTGCTCGAGGTGCTCGAGGGCCGCGGGGCCGGCCCGAACAAGGACTACGTCTACATCGACGTGACGCACCTGGGCCGGGAGGTGCTGGAGGAGAAGCTCCCCGACATCACCGAGTTCTCGCGCACCTACCTCGGGGTGGACCCGCTCACCGAGCTCGTCCCGGTCTACCCCACCTGCCACTACGTCATGGGCGGCATCCCGACGACGATCCGCGGCGAGGTGCTGGCGGACAACGACACGATCGTCAAGGGCCTCTACGCCGCCGGCGAGTGCGCCTGCGTCTCGGTGCACGGCTCGAACCGGCTGGGCACCAACAGCCTGCTCGACATCAACGTCTTCGGCCGTCGCGCCGGGATGGCCGCCGCCGAGCACGCCAACTCCGTCGAGTTCACCGAGATGCCGGCGGAGCCGACCAAGATGGTCGAGGACTGGCTCGAGCTGGTGCTCTCCGAGCACGGCCACGAGCGCGTCGCCGACATCCGCACCGAGCTGCAGCAGTCGATGGACAACAACGCCTCGGTGTTCCGCACCGAGGAGACGCTGAAGCAGGCGCTGACCGACGTGCAGGCGCTCAAGGAGCGCTACGGCCGGATCACGGTGCAGGACAAGGGCAAGCGGTACAACACCGACATGCTCGAGGCCCTCGAGCTCGGCTTCCTGCTCGAGATGGCCGAGGTCACCGTGCAGGGCGCGCTGAACCGCAAGGAGTCCCGCGGCGGGCACGCCCGGGAGGACTACCCCGACCGCGACGACGTCAACTACATGCGCCACACCATGGCCTACAAGCAGGGCGACGGGCTCATGTCCGACATCCGGCTGGACTGGAAGCCGGTGGTGCAGACCCGCTACGAGCCCATGGAGCGCAAGTACTGATGGCCGACGCCAGCACGCCCGAGACCACCCCGGAGTCGGCGACCGACGAGTCGAGCACCGACGAGACGTCCGCCGACGCCAACCCGTCCGACGAGTCGGTGGCGGACCGCTCCACGATCGACCAGATCACCCCGGACGACCCGTCGACCACCTCGGACGCGGTCCGCGCGCCGAGCGAGTCCACCGGGGAGCAGCCGTTGCCCCCGGTGCCCGACGAGGCCACCATGATCACGCTCAAGATCCGGCGCTTCGACGCCGGCTCGGGCGAGGAGGCGTCCTGGGACAGCTTCGCCGTGCCGGCGCTGAAGACCGACCGCCTGCTCAACCTGCTGCACTACGTCAAGTGGTACCTCGACGGCACCCTGTCCTTCCGCCGCTCGTGCGCGCACGGGGTCTGCGGCTCGGACGCGATGCGCATCAACGGGGTCAACCGGCTGGCCTGCAAGGTCCTCATGCGCGACATGCTGGACAAGGGCTCCGACACCACGATCACGATCGAGCCGATCCGCGGCCTGCCCGTGGAGAAGGACCTCATCGTCGACATGGAGCCGTTCTTCGACGCCTACCGGGCGGTCAAGCCGTTCCTCATGACGTCGGGCAACTCCCCCACCCGGGAGCGCATCCAGTCGGCCGCCGACCGGCACCGCTTCGACGACACCACCAAGTGCATCCTCTGCGCCTGCTGCACCACGTCGTGCCCGGTCTACTGGTCCGACGGCAGCTACTTCGGCCCGGCGGCGATCGTCAACGCGCACCGCTTCATCTTCGACAGCCGTGACGAGGGTGCCGAGGAGCGCCTCGACATCCTCAACGACAAGGAGGGGGTGTGGCGCTGCCGCACCACCTTCAACTGCACCGACTCCTGCCCCCGCGGCATCCAGGTGACCAAGGCGATCCAGGAGGTCAAGCGCGCGTTGCTGTTCGCGCGCTGACCCCCGGTGCGGCCCCGCTAGGGTCGTGCCCCGTGCCCCTGCGTCGACTGCTGCTCCCCCTCGTGCTGCTGGGGGCGGTGGTCCTCGCGGGGGCACCGGTGTCCCTGGCCCAGCCGCCGGCGCCCCCCGTCACGCCGACCGCGCCGCCCACCACAACGCCGAACACCGACGCGTGCCCGTACGCGACGGTGCCCGCGCCGCCGACCGACGCCTCCGAGGTGCCCGCCCCGGGGCAGACCGTGCCTCCCCCGGTGCCGGTGCAGGACCCCCCGACCGGCGGGCTGGGGACCTGCGGGGTGGACGTGCCCGCCGGCGCCCCGCCCGTCCCCGCCGGGCTCACGGCCTCCGGCTGGGTGGTGGTCGACCTGGACTCCGGTGCGGTGCTGGGGGCCAAGGACCCGCACGGCCGCTACCGGCCCGCCAGCACCATCAAGCTCCTCACCGCCTCGCTGGCCCTGTCCCGGCTCGACCTCGACACGGTGGTCACCGGCACCCAGGCCGACGCGGACGTGGAGGGCAGCGAGGTCGGCATCGGCCCGGGCGGGCGCTACACCGTCCGGGACCTGGTGCTCGGCCTGCTGCTCGCCTCGGGCAACGACGCCGCCCACGCGCTGGCGGTGCAGCTCGGCGGGGTGGACGAGACGGTGGCCGCGGCCAACGAGCTCGCCCGGTCGCTGGGCTCGACCGACACCCGGGTGGTCACCCCGTCGGGCCTGGACGCGCCGGGCACGTCGACCTCGCCGTACGACCTGGCGCTGTTCCTGCGCCACGCGCTGACGGTGCCCGGCTTCGCCGAGCTGAACCGCACCCGGGAGACCCTGTTCCCCGGCTACGCCGACAAGCCGCCGTTCCTGGTGGCCAACGACAACCAGCTGGTGCTCGACTACCCGGGGGTGCTGGGGGCGAAGAACGGCTTCACCGACGACGCGCGGCAGACCTTCGCCGGGGCGGCCGAGCGGGGTGGGCGCCGGCTGGCGGTGACCCTCATGCGGGGGGAGCGTGCCCCGCTGGTGCCCGTGGCGCAGGCCGCCGCGCTGCTCGACTGGGGCTTCAGTCTGCCCGCCGGCACCGCGCCCGTCGGCACGCTCGTCGACGGCCCGCCCGCCGCCGCTGCCGCTCCCACGACGACCCCGCAGCCGACCGTGACCCCGACCCCGACCCCGACCGCCTCCGCGGCCGCCGCGTCCGGGGTGCGGGACGACGCACCGGCCGCCGCCCGCAGCGGGGCGACCGTGCTCGCGCTGCTGCTGGCCGGCGCCGCGGTGGTGCTCGTCGTCGCGGCCGTCCTCCTGCGCCGCCGGCGACGCAGCCGGGTCAGCGGCGGCGACGCCGCCAGGTGAGCCCGAGCACGGCCGCCGCCCCCGCGCCGAGCAGCGCCAGCGCCCCGGCGGGCCCGGTACTGCCGCCCACCCGCACCCGGGTGATGACCACCGCCGGACCGGGCACCGGCACCGTGGCCTGGTCGAGGCTCTCCTGCGTCGTCGCCGCCCACGCGGTGGCGAAGATGAGCACGCGGGAGAAGAAGAACACCAGCACGAGGATGCCCAGCACCGGGCCGAACAGGCTGAACGCGGGGTTGTTGGTGACGGAGGAGAAGTAGAGCCCACCGAACTGCTTGAACACCTCGAACACCAGCGCCGCGAGCAGCGCCGCCCGCACCGCGGACCGGGTCGGCACGGGCTCGCGCGGCAGCTTGGCGATGACCCAGGTGAAGATCAGCCAGCTGGTGGCGACGCTGAGCACGATGGCCACGACCCGGGTCACCAGGAAGGCCCCGGGCACCGCCTCGAGGTTGACCAGGTCGAGCACGAACGACGTGCCGGCGCCGCCGATCGTCGAGAGTCCCACCGAGACGACCAGGGCCAGGAACAGCCCGACAAGGGCGAGCAGGTCCACGGCCTTCTTCTTGACGAACCCCGTGTCGTCCTCGTGCTGCTCCCACTGCGCGGTGAGCGCCTCCCGGATGTTCGACATCCACCCCAGCCCGGAGTACAGCGCCAGCACGAGGCCGATGATGCCGACGCTGTTCTTGCGGTCCACCGCGGTGGTGACCAGGTCGCTGACGATCTGCTTCAGGCTGTCGGGGACCGACGTGGCCACCTTGTCCTGCACCTGGGTGAGCAGGTCCTGGTTGCCGGCGAGCACGAACCCGAAGGCGGCGAAGGCGACCATGACGATGGGGACGAGGGCCAGCACCGTGTAGTAGGTGATGCCGGCGGCGAAGTAGTCGCCCTTGTTGTCGGTGTAGCGCCCGCCGGCGCGCACGAGGTGGTCCAGCCAGGGCCGGGCCTCGCGCTGCCGGTCCAGGAACGACGGCTCGCCCGGGTCGGTGGCCCCGTGCTCCACCGTGGTCCGCTCGCGGCGGCCGGTGCGCTCGAGCTCGGGCGCGGCCAGCCGGCGCTGCGGGCCCCCGGGGGCGGTCACGCCGGCACCCCGGCGGTGACGGGCGCGAGGAAGCCGACCCGGTCGTAGACGTCGGCGAGGGTGCGCGCGGCGACCTCGCGGGCCCGGGCGGCGCCGCGGGCGAGCACCGCGTCGAGCTCGGCCGGGTCGTCGAGGTGGCTCGCGACGGTGTCGCGCAGGGGCGTGACGAGGTCCGTGACCACCTCGGCCACCTCCTTCTTCAGGTCGCCGTAGCCGCGCCCGGCGAAGCGCTGCTCCAGCTCGGGCACGGGGGTGCCCGAGAGCGCGGCGTGGATGGTCAGCAGGTTCGACACCCCGGGCTTGGCCTCGGCGTCGAAGAGCACGTCACGGCCGGTGTCGGTGACCGCGGAGCGGATCTTCTTCGCCGAGACGCGGGGCTCGTCGAGCAGGTCGACGATGCCGGCGGGGCTCGAGGCGGACTTGCTCATCTTCGACCCCGGCTCCTGCAGGTCGTAGATCTTGGCCGTGCCGGTGACGATGTGCGGCTCGGGCACCACGAAGGTGTCCCCGTACCGGCCGTTGAACCGGGTGGCGAGGTCCCGGGTCAGCTCGAGGTGCTGGCGCTGGTCCTCCCCGACCGGGACGCGGTGCGCCTGGTACAGCAGGATGTCCGCGGCCTGCAGCACCGGGTAGGTGAACAGCCCCACGGTCGTGCGGTCGCGACCCTGCTTGTCGGACTTGTCCTTGAACTGGGTCATCCGCGCGGCCTCGCCGAACCCCGTCAGGCAGCTCAGCACCCAGGCGAGCTGGGCGTGCTCGGGCACCTGGCTCTGCACGAACAGGGTGCACCGCTGCGGGTCGACGCCGAGGGCAAGGAGCTGGGCGGCCGCGACCCGGGTGCGGCGGCGCAGCACGGCCGGGTCCTGCTCGACGGTGATCGCGTGCAGGTCGACGACGCAGTAGAACGCGTCGTGGTCGTCCTGCAGGGCCACCCACTGCCGGAGCGCCCCCAGGTAGTTGCCGAGGTGGAAGGAGTCGGCGGTCGGCTGGATGCCGGACAGGACACGGGCGCGCATGGCCCGATCCTGTCACGGCTCCTAGGCCGGGACCGGCTCCCGCACGGCCACCTCGCGGCGGTCGCTGCGCCGCTGGACCGCGACGGACACCGCCAGCACGCCCAGCCCGGCCACGGCCAGGCCGGCCCCGAGAAGGGCGGGGGCCCGGAACCCCAGGCCCGCGGCGATGACCAGGCCGCCCAGCCACGCCCCGAGGGCGTTGGCGACGTTGAGCGCGGAGTGGTTCAGGGCGGCCGCGAGGGTCTGCGCGTCACCGGCGGTGTCCATCAGCCGGGTCTGCAGCCCCGGGACCAGGGCGGCGCCGGACACGGCGACCAGCACGACGGTGACGACCGCCGCCACGGGGTTGCCCGCCACCAGGGTGAACGCGGCCAGGGTGACGGCCAGGCAGACCATGAGCCCGACCAGCCCCGGCAGCAGGGCCCGGTCGGCGATGCGTCCGCCGGCCAGGTTGCCGACGACCATGCCGAGGCCGAACAGGGCCAGCACCAGCGGCACCGCGGACTCCGGCAGCCCGCTGACGCGGGTGAGGACCGGGGAGATGTAGGTGTACAGGGCGAACATGCCGCCGAACCCGACCACGCCCACCGCGAGCGCGAGGAGCACCTGCGGCCGGCGCAGCGCGCCCAGCTCGGCCACCACGCCGCCGGACCGCGAGGGCCCCGAGGCGGGCACCCAGGCGAGCAGCGCGACCACGGTGAGCGCGGCCAGCCCGGCCACCAGGAGGTAGGCGGCCCGCCAGCCGGCGTGCTGGCCGACGACGGTGGCGACGGGCACGCCGACGACGTTGGCCACCGAGAGCCCGAGCATGACGGTGGCCACCGCGCTGGCGCGCCGGTGCGGGGCCACCAGCGTCGTCGCGGTGAGCGCGGCGACCCCGAAGTAGGCGCCGTGGGGCAGGCCGGTGAGGAAGCGGGCGAGGAGCACCGCCGGGTAGCCGGCGACCACGGTGGTGAGCAGGTTGCCCGCGCCGTAGGCGACCATCAGCCACACCAGCAGGGTGCGCCGCGGCACCCGGGCGGCGAGCGCCGCGATGAGCGGGGCGCCGACGACCACCCCGAGGGCGTAGGCGGAGACGACCGAGCCCGCCGCGGGCAGGGTGACGTCGAGGTCGCGGGCGATGTCGGGCAGCAGACCCATGGCCACGAACTCGGTGGTGCCGATGCCGAAGCCGCCCAGGGCCAGGGCCAGCAGGGCGAGACGGGGACGGGTGGACGGCACGGGGGGACCTCCGGTCGGGCGCGGGGCGGGCGCGACGTCGGCGGCGCGGGACAGCTGGGAGGGTGGCGCGACGGCACCGCCCACGGTCAGGTGGCAACCCGTGCCCCGGGCCGGGTGTTCCCGCCCCGGTGCCGTCGTGGTGCCGCTCACCCACCCGGGCGCGCCGGGGGGTCCCGACGGGCTAGCGTGACAGGCGTCCGGTTGACGACGACGCGACAGGCAGGTCAGCAGCAGCGATGAAGGTCATCTACACCTACACCGACGAGGCGCCCGCCCTGGCGACGCACTCCCTCCTCCCCGTGCTCGAGGCCTTCGCGGCCAAGGCCGGCGTCGAGGTGGAGACCCGGGACATCTCGCTGGCCGCGCGCATCCTGGCCCAGTTCCCCGACCGGCTCACCGATGCCCAGCGGGTGCCGGACTCGCTGGCCGAGCTCGGTGAGCTGGCCACCACGCCGGACGCGAACATCATCAAGCTGCCCAACGTCAGCGCCTCGCTGCCGCAGCTCAAGGCCGCCATCACCGAGCTGCAGCAGGCGGGCTACGACGTGCCCGACTACCCGGACAGCCCCACCACCGACGAGGAGCGCACCGCCCGCACCGCCTACGACGCGGTGAAGGGCAGCGCCGTCAACCCGGTGCTGCGCGAGGGCAACTCCGACCGCCGCGCCCCCGCCTCGGTGAAGGGCTTCGTCCGGGAGCACCCGCACTCCATGGGGGCGTGGTCGTCGGACTCGCGCTCCCGCGTCGCCACCATGACCGACGGCGACTTCCGCCACTCCGAGACGTCGGTGACCCTCGAGCACGACGACGAGCTGCGCATCGAGCACGTCGCCGCCGACGGGAGCACCACCGTGCTCAAGGAGTCGCTGCCGGTGCTGGCCGGGGAGATCGTGGACGGCGCCGTCATGCGCGCGGCCGCGCTGGACGCGTTCCTGGCCGAGCAGGTCGCCGCAGCCAAGGAGGCCGGCGTGCTGTTCTCGGTGCACCTCAAGGCCACGATGATGAAGGTGTCCGACCCGATCCTGTTCGGCCACGCCGTCACCGCTTACTTCTCCGAGGTGTTCGACCGCCACCGCGAGGACCTGGAGTCCGTGGGCGCGAACCCGAACAACGGCCTGGCCAGCGTGCTCACCGCGCTGGAGAAGCTCTCCCCGGAGAAGCGGGAGGCCGTCGAGGCCGCGATCGCCGAGTCCTACGAGACCGGCCCGCGCATCGCGATGGTCGACTCCGGCAAGGGCATCACCAACCTCCACGTCCCCAGCGACGTCATCATCGACGCCTCCATGCCCGCGGCCATCCGTACCTCCGGGCAGATGTGGAACCGCGACGACGAGCAGCAGGACACCCTCTTCGTCATCCCCGACTCCTCCTACGCCGCGCTCTACGCCGAGACCGTGGACTTCTGCCGCGAGCACGGCGCCTTCGACCCCACCACCATGGGCACCACCCCCAACGTCGGGCTCATGGCGCAGAAGGCCGAGGAGTACGGCAGCCACGACAAGACGTTCGAGATCGAGGCCGCGGGCACCGTGCGGGTGGTCGACTCCGCCGGGGACACCCTGCTCAGCCACGAGGTCGAGGCCGGCGACGTCTGGCGCGCCTGCCAGACCAAGGACGCCCCCGTGCGCAACTGGGTCGAGCTCGCCGTCGACCGCGCCCGGGCCACCGGCGCCCCCGCGGTGTTCTGGCTCGACGAGACCCGCGCCCACGACGCGGAGGTGCTGGCCAAGGTCCGCGCCCGGCTCGACGAGCTGGACACCGACGGCCTCACCGTCGAGGTCATGGACGTCGCCGCCGCCACCCGCTACACCCTGGACCGGGTCCGCCGCGGCGAGGACACCATCTCGGTGACCGGCAACGTGCTGCGCGACTACCTCACCGACCTCTTCCCCATCCTCGAGCTGGGCACCAGCGCGAAGATGCTCTCCATCGTCCCGCTCATGAACGGCGGCGGGCTGTTCGAGACCGGGGCGGGCGGATCGGCGCCGAAGCACGTCCAGCAGCTGGTGCGGGAGAACCACCTGCGCTGGGACTCGCTCGGGGAGTTCCTCGCCCTGGCCGTCTCGCTGGAGTTCCTCGCCGACAAGACCGACAACCCCCGTGCGGGCGTGCTCGGCCGCACCCTCGACGAGGCCACGGGCCGGCTGCTCGCCGAGGGCCGCTCCCCGTCGCGCAAGGTCGGCGAGATCGACAACCGGGGCAGCCACTTCTACCTGGCCCTGTACTGGGCGCAGGCCATCGCGGCGCAGTCCGAGGACACCGAGCTGGCCGGGCTGTTCGCCGACCTCGCGGCCACGCTGGCCGAGCAGGAGGACACCATCGTCGGCGAGCTCGCCGCGGTGCAGGGCAGCCCGGTGGACCTGGGCGGCTACTACCACGTCGACCGCGTCAAGACCGACGCGGCGATGCGGCCCAGCGCCACCCTCGACGCGACGCTGGCGGACTTCTAGGCGGCGGGGCCCACGGGGCCCACGGGGTTGATAGCGTCGGTGGCGCACCTCACAGCGCACCAGCAGCCCGCACCACGAGCCCCCCGGGAGCCCCGCTTGAGCACCTCACCCGTCACCGTCGCCGTCACCGGTGCGGCCGGCCAGATCGGCTACAGCCTGCTGTTCCGCATCGCCAGCGGTGCCCTGCTCGGGCCCGACACGCCCGTCCAGCTGTCGCTGCTGGAGATCACCCCGGCCCTCGGGGCGGCCGAGGGCGTGGCGATGGAGCTCGACGACGGCGCGTTCCCGCTGCTGGCGGGCATCGACATCAGCGACGACGCGGGCACGGCCTTCGACGGCGCCAACATCGCCCTGCTCGTCGGCTCCAGGCCCCGCACCAAGGGCATGGAGCGCGGCGACCTGCTCGAGGCCAACGGCGCCATCTTCACCGTGCAGGGCAAGGCGCTGGCCGAGCGCGCGGCCGACGACCTCAAGGTGCTCGTCGTCGGCAACCCGGCCAACACCAACGCGCTCATCGCGATGAACAACGCCGCGGGCGTCCCGCAGGAGCGGTTCACGGCCATGACCCGGCTCGACCACAACCGCGCCCTGGCCCAGCTGTCCAAGCGCACCGGCACCCCCGTCACCGACATCGCGAAGATGACCATCTGGGGCAACCACTCGGCCACCCAGTACCCGGACGTGTTCCACGCCGAGGTGGCCGGGCGCAACGCCGCCGAGGCCGTCGGCGACCAGCAGTGGCTGGAGTCCGAGTTCATCCCCACCGTGCAGAAGCGAGGCGCGGCGATCATCGAGGCCCGCGGCTCGTCCTCCGCGGCCAGCGCCGCCTCGGCCGCGGTCGACCACGTGCACGACTGGGTGCTCGGCACCCCGGACGGCGACTGGGTCTCCATGGCCGTGCCCTCCGACGGCTCCTACGGCGTGCCCGAGGGCCTCATCTCGTCGTTCCCCGTCACCTGCTCGGGCGGGGAGTACTCGATCGTCCAGGGCCTCGAGATCGACGAGTTCTCCCGCGGCCGCATCGACGCCAGCGTCGCCGAGCTGGCCGAGGAGCGCGACGCCGTGGCCGGGATGGGCCTGCTCGGCTGACTCCGGTGGCGCACCACCGCCGCGGGTGGTGCGGTGGGTGCCATGACGACGTCACGAGCAGTCCAGGTGTCCGGGGCCGGCGAGGCCCTCGAGCTGGTGGAGCGCGAGGTGCGCTCCCCCGGCCGCGGTGAGGTGCTGGTCCGGGTCGAGGCCTGCGGGGTCTGCCACTCCGACTCCCTCACCGTCGAGGGCGGCATGCCGGTGGAGTACCCCCGGGTGCCCGGGCACGAGATCGCCGGGCACATCGAGGCCGTCGGCGAGGACGTGCACCCCTGGGAGGTCGGCCAGCGCGTCGGCGTGGGCTGGTTCGGCGGCGCCTGCGGGCACTGCGACCCGTGCCGGCGCGGCGACATGATCAGCTGCGTCAACGGCCAGGTCCCCGGCATCGCGTTCGACGGCGGCTACGCCGACCACGTCGTCGTGCCGAAGGACGCGCTGGCCGCCGTGCCCGACGACCTCGCCGCGGTCGACGCCGCCCCCCTGCTGTGCGCCGGCATCACCACCTTCAACGCGCTGCGCGAGTCCGGCGCCCGCCCGGGCGACCTGGTCGCGATCCTCGGCGTCGGCGGCCTCGGCCACCTCGGCGTGCAGTACGCCCGACGGATGGGCTTCGAGACCGTGGCCATCGCCCGCGGCACCGACAAGAAGGCGCAGGCCCTCGAGCTCGGCGCGCACCACTACGTCGACTCCACCAGCGAGGACGTCGCCGAGGCGCTGCAGGCCCTCGGGGGTGCGCAGACCATCCTCGCCACCGTCACCGCGCCCGACGCGATGAGCGCCGCCGTCGCCGGGCTGCGCCCCCGCGGCACCATGGTCGTGGTCGGCGCCTCGGCCGACCCGATGCAGATCCCGCCGTTCGCGCTGATCCCGGGCAGCACCACCGTCGCCGGGCACGCCTCGGGCACCTCGAAGGACTCCGAGGACACCCTGAGGTTCAGCGCGCTGCAGGACGTGCGGCCGATGGTCGAGACCTACCCGCTCGAGCAGGCCGCGGAGGGCTACGCGCGGATGATGAGCGGCGACGCCCGCTTCCGCGTGGTGCTGACCACCGGCGCCTGACTCACCCCCCGCCCGGGCACGCCGCCGGGGGTGGCGTGCCCGGGTCGGTGAGGTGGGCGACGACCGCGTCGGCCACGCAGTCGTCGCCGCTGAAGTACGCGGTGTGCCCGTCGACCCCGGTCGGCAGGACCACCGCGCCGCGCACCCGGTCCACCAGCGCGGGGGCCAGCGACAGCGGGGTGGTGGGGTCGGCGTCACCCGCGACCACGAGCACCGGGGTCGCCGGGGACACGGGTCCCGAGTCCTGCGGCGGGTACGCGGGGTCCCCCGGCCAGCCCAGGCAGCCCGTCTCGACCCCCCACCCCTCGACCTGGCCGCGCACGTCGGGGGCGGCGGCGGTGAGCGCGGCCAGCCGGTCACGCACGTCCGCCAGGTCGGTGAGGTCGCTGGGCAGGTCCTGGCACACCACCGCCCGGTACGCCGCCGCCGCGGTGGGGGCGACCCCGTCCTCCGGGTCGAGCGGGTCGGTGACGGCCTGGGCCGGGTCGGGCTGCGGCCCGCCCGCCGGGTCCGGCGCGAAGCCGGCCGCGTCGCCACCCAGCGCCTCCGCGATCGCCGTGCCCAGCGCGGGCCACTGCGAGGGGTCCTGCAGGTAGCCAAAGGTGGCCCGGCCGACCTGCTCGGCCGTGATCCCGGCCGGGTCGAGCCCGGTCGGCAGCGGGCCGGCGTCGGCCTCGGCGAGCACCTGGCGGTACTGCGCGGCGGCGTCGTCGAGCGGGCACTCGTCCGCGGTGTCGCACCAGGCCGCGAACCGGGCCAGCGCGGTCTGCGTCGAGCGGTCCTCGGCGTCGGTGAGCCCGGCGGCGCCCACCGCGTGGTCCACCGGGCCGTCCAGGACCATCGACGCCACCCGGTCGGGGTGCAGCTCGGCGTAGGCCAGCCCCAGCAGGGTGCCGTAGGACAGGCCCAGCCACCGCACCGAGTCCAGGCCGAGGACCACCCGGACGGCCTCGACGTCGTGGGCGGCGCTGCGGCTGTCGACGTGGTCGAGCAGCGGGCCCGTGGCCGCCCGGCAGCCGGCCGCCACGGCCCGGTCGTGGGCGACCAGCGCGTCCAGGCCGGCCTGGTCGCTGGGGGTGGTGGAGAGCGTCGGGTCGACCGGGGCCACCGGGCAGCGGACCTGGGGGACGGACGAGCCCACCCCGCGCTGGTCGAGGCCGACCACGTCGAAGCGGTCCCCCAGCCCGCCGGGGAAGCCGGGGGCGCCCGCGCCGGCGACGTCCGCGGCCCCCTGCCCACCCGGCCCGCCCGGGTTGAACAGCACCGTGCCCAGCTTGTGGGCCTGGTCGTCGGCCGGCCGCAGGGCCAGGCCGACGCTGATCCGGTCCCCCGACGGCTGCGACCAGTCCAGCGGGACGGAGACCGACGCGCACCGGGCCCCGTCGCCGCACGGCTCCCAGGCCGAGAGGGACACGCGCGCACCGTCCGCGGTGAGCACGCCGGACGGGGTGGGGGGCAGCGCGACCGCGGGGGTGCCGCAGCCGCCCAGCAGCACCAGCAGCGCCAGGACGACGCCCGCGGTGCTGCGGCCGCGGCGGGCGGGGGGTCGCGACACGCCCTCCACTGTCGCACGCGTCGCGGCGGCGGCTAGGGTGTCCGGCAGGTCATGAGCGCCAGCGTCAAGCCCCGGCTCGCTGGCCGGCAACCCTCCAACCGCGGTGGGGTGCCCCGGGAGACGACCTGGTCGTCCGGTGAGGTGCCGGACGGCAAGCGCGGGCCCTGGCGGGCCCCCTGATCACGGAGGTCCCAGACCTGTGAGCACCCCTGACGGCTCCACCCCCACCGCCGACGACACGGTCCCCACCCCGGACCCCACCGGCGAGCTCGACCAGGCCGCGCTGGCCGACCCCAGCGCCGGCTGGAGCTTCGAGACCAAGCAGATCCACGCCGGGCAGAGCCCCGACGCGAGCACCGGCGCCCGCGCGCTGCCGATCTACCAGACCACGAGCTACGCGTTCCGCGACACCGACCACGCCGCAGCGCTGTTCGGCCTCACCGAGCCGGGCAACATCTACACCCGGATCATGAACCCCACCCAGGACGCGGTGGAGCAGCGCATCGCCGCGCTCGAGGGCGGCGTGGCCGCGCTGCTCACCGCCTCGGGCCAGGCCGCGGAGACGATGGCCGTGCTGAACATCGCCGGCGCGGGCGACCACGTCGTCTCCAGCCCGCGGCTCTACGGCGGCACCTACAACCTGTTCCACTACACGCTGCCCAAGCTGGGCGTCGAGGTCAGCTTCGTCGACGACCCCGACGACCTCGAGCAGTGGCGGGCCGCGGTCCGGCCCACCACCAAGGCCTTCTACGGCGAGACGATCTCCAACCCGAAGAACGACGTGTTCGACATCCCGGGCGTCTCCGGCGTCGCGCACGCCGAGGGCATCCCGCTCATCGTCGACAACACCGTCGCCACGCCGTACCTCATCAACCCGCTCGCCCACGGCGCCGACGTCGTCGTGCACTCCGCCACCAAGTACCTGGGCGGGCACGGCACCGCGATCGCCGGGGTCATCGTCGACGGCGGCACCTTCGACTGGACCCAGGGGCGCTTCCCCGGCTTCACCGAGCCCGACCCGAGCTACCACGGGGTCCGGTTCGCCGACCTCGGTGCGCCCGCCTACGCGCTCAAGGCGCGGGTGCAGCTGCTCCGCGACCTCGGCGCCGCGGTGTCCCCGTTCAACGCGTTCCTCATCGCCCAGGGCATCGAGACGCTCAGCCTGCGCATGGAGCGCCACGTGCAGAACGCGACCGCGGTGGCGCAGTTCCTGCAGGGCCACGACGGCGTGACCTCGGTGGCCTACGCCGGGCTCGAGTCCTCGCCGTGGTACGCCCGCGGGCAGGAGCTCGCCCCGCGCGGGGCGGGCGCGGTGCTCGCGTTCGAGCTGGACGGCGGGGTCGACGCCGGCAAGCGCTTCGTCAACGCGCTCACCCTGCACAGCCACGTCGCCAACATCGGCGACGTCCGCTCGCTGGTCATCCACCCGGCCTCGACGACGCACTCCCAGCTGACCCCCGAGGAGCAGCTCGCCTCCGGCGTGACCCCCGGCCTGGTCCGGCTCGCCGTGGGCCTGGAGGGCATCGAGGACATCCTGGGCGACCTGCGCACCGGCCTCGCCGCCGCAGCCGGCTGACGACGCCGGTGACGCGCGGCTCGGTGCACCCGCCGACCCCGCTGCTCGTCGGTGACGACGAGCAGCGGGGCGAGCTGCGCACGGTCGCCGTCGGCGACGTCACCCTCGGGTCCGGCGTGGTGGTGCCCGACGTGGCGGTCGCCCTGCAGGCGTGGGGCCGGCTCGCCGCCGACCGGTCCAACGTGGTGCTGGTGCTGCACGCGCTGACCGGGGACTCCCACGTCGTCGGGCCCGCCGGCCCCGACCACCCCTCCCCCGGCTGGTGGGACGGGCTGGTCGGGCCCGGGGCCGCCCTCGACACCGACCGCTTCCTCGTGGTGGCGGCGAACGTGCTCGGCGGGTGCCGCGGCACCACCGGGCCCGGCTCCACCGCCCCGGACGGCGCGCCCTGGGGGTCGCGCTTCCCCGACATCACCGTCCGCGACCAGGTCGCGGCCGAGGTCGCCCTGGCCGACGCGCTCGGCATCGGCAGCTTCGCCGCCGTGGTCGGGGGCTCGATGGGCGGCATGCGCGCCCTGGAGTGGGCCGTCGGTCACCCCGACCGGGTGCGCTCGGCCCTGGTCCTCGCCACGGGGGCCCGGGCCACGGCGGACCAGATCGGGCTGCAGACCGCCCAGGTCATGGCCATCGAGAACGACCCGGCGTGGCGGGGCGGGGACTACCACGGCACCGGGGTGCGCCCCGAGGTCGGCATGGGCATCGCGCGTCGGGTCGCCCACCTCAGCTACCGCGGGGAGGTCGAGCTCGACGAGCGCTTCGGCGCGCGGCCGCAGCAGGGCGAGGACCCGGCGCACGGCGGGCGCTACGCGGTGCAGAGCTACCTCGACCACCAGGCGCGCAAGCTCGTCGAGCGGTTCGACCCGGCCAGCTACGTCACCCTGACCCGGTCGATGAACACCCACGACGTGGGCCGGGACCGCGGGGGGCTCGCGGCCGCGCTGGGCGGGGTGCGGGTGCCCGTGGTCGTGGCCGGGGTCGACTCCGACCGGCTCTACCCGCTGCGGCTGCAGGCCGAGATCGCCGCGGCCGTGCCGACCTGCGCGGGCCTGCGGGTGGTGACGTCCCCGTTCGGCCACGACGGGTTCCTCGTCGAGCAGGACGCGGTGGCGGCGCTGCTGCGCGAGACGGTCGCCCTGTCCTGAGCCGCGCTCAGCCGGTGCCGAGGGAGTCGATGGACGCGGCCAGGCCGACCAGGGCCACGCCGAGCCCGCCGTAGACCAGCACGTCGGGGATGCGGGCGCGGACCGCGAGCAGCCCGGCCCGCTCCTCGGACAGCAGGGCCCGCAGGCCCGCGGCGAGCACGAGCGCGGCGCCCAGCACCGTGGCCCCGCGCCGCCACCGGTCGGTGGCCACGAGCGCGAAGGCGGCCAGGACGACCAGCAGGACGACGGCGAACGGCACGTGGACCCGCCACCCGCCCGTCCGCGGCGGGTGCCGCGTGCCCGTCACGCCCCGGCGGCGAGCGCCTCGGCCCGCTCCACCACGTTGACCAGCAGCATGGCCCGGGTCATCAGGCCCACCCCGCCGGGGTTCGGGGAGAGGAACCCGGCCACCTCGGCGACGTCGGGGTGCACGTCGCCGACGAGGCCGTCCTCCGTGCGGGAGACGCCCACGTCGAGCACGGCGGCCCCCGGGGCGACCATGTCGGCGGTCACCAGGTGCGGCACGCCGGCCGCGGCGACGACGACGTCGGCGCGGCCCAGCTCGGCGGCGAGGTCACGGGTCCCGGTGTGGCACAGGGTGACCGTCGCGTTCTCGGTGCGGCGGGTGAGCAGCAGCCCCAGCGGGCGGCCGACGGTGACGCCGCGCCCGACGACGGCCACCCGGGCCCCGGCCAGAGGCACGTCGTAGCGGCGCAGCAGGGCCACGATGCCCCGGGGGGTGCAGGGCAGCGGGGCGGGCTCACCGAGGACGAGGCGGCCCAGGTTGGTCGGGTGCAGGCCGTCGGCGTCCTTGCCGGGGTCGATGCGCTCGAGCGCGGCGACCTCGTCGAGGTGGGCGGGCAGCGGGAGCTGGACGATGTAGCCGGTGCACGCCGGGTCGGCGTTGAGCTCGTCGATCGCCGCGTGCAGCTCCTCGGTGCTGACGTCGGCCGGCAGGTCCCGGCGCAGGCTGGTGATGCCCACCTTGGCGCAGTCGTTGTGCTTGCCGCGCACGTAGGCGTGGCTGCCCGGGTCGTCCCCGACGAGCACCGTGCCCAGCCCCGGGGTGCGCCCGGCGGCGGTCAGCGCGGCGACCCGCTCGGTCAGGTCGGCGAAGATCTCGTCCCGGGTGGTCCGGCCGTCGAGGGTGGTGGCACTCACGGGCCCAGTCTCGCAGGTGGGGCCGCCGCGCCCCTCACCCGGCGGCGTCGACCACCAGCCCCAGCGCCGCGGCGTGGGCCAGCGCCTGCTCGACGCCGACGCGGGCCCCGCGGGTGCGGGCCGACGTCCACAGGTCGGCGCCGACGAGCGCGCCGCGCAGGTCGGCCTCCTCCAGCCGGGTGCCCGAGGTGCGGGCGCCGCGGAGGTCGGCGCCGCGCAGCACCGCGCCGCGCAGGTCCGCACCGACGAGGTTGGCCTCGCGCAGCCGGGCGTCGGTCAGGTCGAGCTCCCGCAGGTCGACCCCGCCGAGCGAGGCCAACGTCAGGTCGACCTCGACGAGCTCGGCGGGACGGACCCGGACGTCGCGCAGCGTGGACCCCAGCAACGAGCAGTACCGCAGCACCACCCGGGTCAGCTGGGTGCGCTCGAAGGTGCAGGAGCGGAACGCCGAACCGGTGTGGGTGCTCCCCCGCAGGTCGGTCCCGGTGAAGTCGCAGCCCGTGAACACGACCCGCTCGGTGACCATCCCGGAGAGGTCGGAGTCGGCGAAGGTGCAGCCGGTCACCGCCCGGTCGGCCCACACCAGGCCGGGGCGGTCGAGGTCGGCGAGGTCGAGGTCGAGAAGGTCCGCGTCGCCCGCGAGGTCGTCGGTCCCGCGTGCGTCGGCCACGGGGCCGATCCTGGCACGGGGCCCCGTCAGACCAGGCCGAGCGCGTGGCCGAGGCCGACGAGCAGCCCGGTGAGCAGCTGGAGCAGGGTCGGGGTGGCGGCGACGTCGACCGGCCCGCCCCCGGTGCCGCCGGCCGCGGTGACACCGACGGTGCGCGGGCCCGCGGTGCGGAACGTGGCCACGCAGGTCGCGGCCCCGGCGCGGACCGGCCGGTCGGTGCAGCCGGGCAGGGGTGCCGCGCCGTCGGAGAACGACACCGCCGGCCCCGCGGGTACCCGCGCCCGCAGCAGGGTGGGCACCCCGACCGCGGTGGCGGGCACCGGGTCCAGCGTCGGGGCCTGCGCCGGGGTGCCGGCGGCGAGCGCGCGGTAGTGGTCGCGCACCGCGGCGCCCCACACCGTCGGCGTGCCGTCGTAGTCGCGGACCAGGGACGGCCCGCCCGCGCCGCACGGGTCGCCGGTGGCGTTCCACGCCCAGCCGAAGGTCGAGATCCCGTGGGCGGTGGACCAGTCGAGCAGCGCGGTGACGAACCCGGTGGCGCAGTCGGTCTCGCCCACCTCGCCGAGCACCACCGGGACCTGCGCGGCGACGGGGGCCACGGTGGCGTCCCAGCACGAGCGCGTCGAGCACCCGGAGAAGTCGTAGACGTGCCAGGACAGGACGAGCCGGTCGAGCGGGTCCACCGGGCGCCAGGCGAGCCAGCCCTGCGCGGGGTCGGACCCGCCCTCCTCGGGTCCGCCGACCGCGCTGGCGTGACCGAGCGGGGCGAGGAGCAGCGGCTGGCGCGCCCCGGTCGCGCGCACCGCGTCGACCAGCGACTGCATCCCCGCCGTGCGGTAGCCGGGGGTGTCGCAGCCGTCGCGCCAGCAGGCCCAGCTGATGCCGTGCGGCTCGTTGACCAGGTCGAGCAGCACCGCGGGGTCGTCGCGGAAGGTGGTGGCCACCGACGTCCAGAAGGCCGGGGAGTGGTCGGCGTCGGCCATGGGCTGCTGGCCGAGCGCCGGCTCGTCCCCGGGGGCGCTCCAGTGCAGGTCGAGCACGGCGACCATGCCGGCGTCGTGCAGCACGCCCACGTAGGCGCGGACCGCGTCCTGGTAGGCGCGTCCGCCCAGCGCCGGGTCGACCGAGGGCAGGCCGAGCCAGCAGGCCTCGTTGAGGGGCACCCGCACCGCGTCGACGGCCCAAGTCCGCATGGCGGCGACGGACGCGGGCGTCAGCGGCCCGTCGGACAGGCCCCACCCCTGGGCGCAGGCGTACTCGGTGCCCGAGCGGTTGACCCCGCGCAGCACGAGCGGGGTGCCGGCGGCGTCGACGAGCCGGCCGTCGCGGACGTCGACGGAGGGCGGTGGCGTCGCGACGGCGGCTGCGGCGGTCGTGGCGGCGGCGGTGGGGACGACGAGGGCCGCGAGCGCGAGGACGAGAGCCGCGACGGTGGCGACGACGACGGGGACGAGGCGGGACCGGGCGTCGTTCACGGGTCTCCTCGCGGTGGGTGGGTGCGCAGGGTGACCGTAGACGCACGCTGCGCGACGTGCCGAGTCGCCGTCCCGCGGGGTCCGGACTGCCGGGCAGGGGCACCGATGGGCGAGGATCGGGGGGTGAGCGACGACGCGACGCGGCGGGCGACGGCCGAGGTGGTGGCCGCACTGCTGGCGGCCTGCCCGCCCGGCTGGCGCGCCGCGGCCGTCGGGCACCGCCGGGTGGGGCCCTTCGCCGAGCAGGACGCCACCGTCGAGCTGGCCGACGGCACCGGCCGCCCGCTCGCCCCGCCCCCCGCCGCGCGCGAGGCGTTCGCGGCGCTGCGCCGCGCGCACGTCGCGGCC
>NZ_BAAGQZ010000005.1:197870-203674 GCF_054783215.1 Rhodococcus aerolatus
GGGGCACCGCGGTGGGCCTCGGCCCGGGTGCTGGTGGTGGCGCCCGACGAGGTGAGCGTGAGCACCGACGACGCGGAGCCGGAGTTCACCGGGGCGACCCCGGCGCCCGCCGACTACCGGTCGGACGCCGCGGCGCTGCCCGACGGCCGGCCGGAGCCGGGGTGGCTGGCCGAGGTCGTGGCCGCGGACGCCGTGGCCGCGGAGCTGGGCCGCACCCTGACCGGGCTGGGCCTGCCCGCCGACGCGGTGCGCTTTGGCGGTGACCTGCGCGGCGACGGGGAGCGCGGCGGGCGCGACGAGTCCGGGCTGCGCTGGCGGGTGCTGCGCCGCGGCGGTCGCTGGCTGGCCGCCGCGGCCGGCGAGCCGACCTCGGGGCTCGCCCGGGCGGTGTTCGACGACCCGGGTGACGCGGCCGCTTTCGCCGTGGGGCGGGTGGTGCTCACCGGGGTGGGTCCCCGGCCGAGCCCGGTGCACCGCGCCGCGGGCCCGTTCACCCCCGTCGGCGACGACCCGCCGCTGAGCCTGTTCCGGGACCTGCGGGTGCTGGTGCTGGGACCGGGCACGGCGCTGCGCCGCCTCGGCGACGACGACGGCACGGTGGTGCACCCGGCCGGGACGCCGCTGCCGGCGCTCTCCCTGCCCCCGGCGCTGGCCGCGCGTCCCGCGCACGGGCTGCAGGTACGCCGGCCGGTGGAGGTGCTGGTGGGCACGGCCGTGCCGTGGTTCGGCCAGCCCGGGGGCGGCACCACCGTCGTGCTGCCCGAGCCCGTCGCGGCCCTGCTCGCCGCAGGGGTGCTCTCAGCGGAAGTCGCGTGAGGTCGAGGCCACCCGCAGGTCCATCCGCTGCACGTGGTCGGCGACCACGGTCACCGCGCCCTCGGCGTTCTGCACCACCCCGCGCACCAGCACCGCGGGCGCGCTGACCACGACCTTGCGGTAGCGGGCCCACAGGCCGCGGGAGCACACCACGTTGACCATGCCGGTCTCGTCCTCGAGGTTGAGGAAGGTGACCCCCTGCGCGGTGGCCGGGCGCTGCCGGTGGGTCACCGCTCCCCCCACCAGGACCCGGGTGCCGTCGGGCACGGCGAGCAGCCGGTCGGCCTCGACGACGCCGCGCTCCCGCAGCGCCTCGCGCAGGAACTGGGTGGGGTAGCTGTCGGGGCTGACCCCGGTGGCCCACACGTCGGCCACGGCCAGCTCCACCTCGCTCATGCCGGGCAGCGCGGGCGCCGCCAGCCCGACCCCGGTGCCGGGCAACCGGTCCGGGCGGTCCGAGGCGGCAGCACCCGCCGCCCACAGCGCCTCCCGTCGGCTCAGCGTGAAGCACCCCAGCGCGCCCGCGGTGGCCAGCGCCTCGGTCTGCGTGGCGCTCAGGCCGACCCGGCGGCTCAGGTCGGACAGGTCGGTGAACGGGCCGTGGGCGTCGCGCTCGGCCACCAGCCGCTCCGCGACGTCGGTGCCGACGCTGCGGACCTCGCCCAGCCCGGTGCGCACCGCCTGCTCGTCGGAGCCTGCGCGCACCGGCTCCAGGGTCGCGCCCGCGAGGCTCGCGTTGACGTCCGGCCCCCGGACGGTGACGCCGTGGCGGCGGGCGTCGGCCACCAGCGACTGCGGGGAGTAGAAGCCCATCGGCTGGCTGCGCAGCAGGGCCGCGCAGAAGGCCGCGGGGTGGTGCAGCTTGAACCACGCCGAGTAGAAGACCAGCGAGGCGAAGCTCAGCGAGTGGCTCTCGGGGAAGCCGAAGTTGGCGAAGGCGAACAGCTTCTCGTAGATGCGGTCGGCCACGTCCCCGGTGATGCCGTGGGTGCGCGACATCCCGTCGTAGAAGCGGTCACGCATGCGCTCCATCCGTTGTGGACTGCGCTTGGACCCCATGGCCCGGCGCAGCTCGTCGGCCTCGGTGCCGCTGAACCCGGCCACGTCCACCGCGAGCTGCATCAGCTGCTCCTGGAACAGCGGCACCCCGAGCGTCTTCTCCAGCGCCCGCTGCATCGAGGGGTGCTCGTAGCGCACGGGTTCCAGCCCGTTGCGGCGCCTGATGTAGGGGTGCACCGAGCCGCCCTGGATGGGGCCGGGGCGGATCAGCGCGACCTCCACGACGAGGTCGTAGAACACCCGGGGCTTGAGCCGCGGCAGGGTCGCCATCTGCGCGCGCGACTCCACCTGGAACACCCCGACGGAGTCCGCGCGCTGCAGCATCTCGTAGACGGCCCGCTCCCCCAGGTCGAGCTCGGCCAGGTCGACGCGGCGGCCCTCGTGCTCGGCGACGAGGTCGATGCAGTGGTGCAGCGCGGAGAGCATGCCCAGCCCGAGCAGGTCGAACTTGACCAGACCCACGGCGGCGCAGTCGTCCTTGTCCCACTGCAGCACGGTGCGGTCGGCCATCCGGCCCCACTCCACGGGCACCACGTCGGCCACCGGGCGGTCGCAGATCACCATGCCGCCGGAGTGGATGCCGAGGTGGCGCGGCAGGTCCTCCACCTGGGCGGCCAGGGCCAGCACCGCCTGCGGGACGTCGTGGGTGCTGGGGTCGGGGCCGGCGCCGTCGGCGACCACGTGGCGCAGCGGGCCCCAGCGGTCGATCTGCTTGCTCCACGCGTCCTGCTGGCCCTGGCTGAACCCCAGCGCCTTGGCCACGTCGCGCACCGCGGAGCGGCCCCGGTAGGTGATGACGTTGGCGACCTGCGCGGCGCGGGTGCGGCCGTACTTGGCGTAGACGTGCTGGATGGCCTCCTCGCGGCGGCCGGACTCGATGTCGACGTCGATGTCGGGCGGGCCGTCGCGCTCCGGGGACAGGAAGCGCTCGAAGAGCAGGCCGTTGGCCACCGCGTCCACCGCCGTGACCCCCAGGGCGAAGCACACCGCGGAGTTGGCGGCCGAACCCCGTCCCTGGCAGAGGATGTCGTGGTCGCGGCAGAAGGTGACGATGTCGTGCACGACGAGGAAGTAGCCGGGGAAGCCCAGCTGGGAGATGACGGCGAGCTCCCGCTCGATCTGGGCGTACGCGGCGGGGTTGTCGGCCGGCGAGCCGTAGCGCCGGGCCGCGCCGAGCATCGTCAGGTGGCGCAGCCAGGTGTCCTCGGTGTGGCCGTCGGGCACGTCCCACGGCGGCAGGTTCGGGGCGACAAGGGAGAGGTCGAAGGCGCACTCCCGGCCCAGCTCGGCCGCGGTGGGCACGGCGGCGGGGTGGCGGGCGAAGCGGCGGGCCAGCTCGGCCCCCGAGCGCAGGTGCGCCCCCGCCGCGGGCGGCAGCCACCCGGCGGCGTCGTCGAGGCTGCGCCGCGCGCGCACCGCGGCCAGCGCGGAGGCGAGCGGGAACTGCGCCGGGGTCGCGAAGTGGGCGGCCGTGGTGGCGACGACCTCGAGGTGGTGCCGGCCGGCGAGGTCGGCGAGCAGGTCGTTGCGCTCGTCGTCCTCTGGCATCCCGTGGTCGGTGAGCTCGACGGCGACGCGGTCGGCCCCGAACCGGTCGACGAGCTCGCCGAGCGCCGCGTCCGCCGCCCGCTCGCCCCCCGCGGCCAGCGCCCGGCGCACCGCGCCCTTGCGGCAGCCCGTCAGCACGTGCCAGTGCCCGCCCGCCGCCGCGGTGAGGGCGTCGAGGTCGTAGACGGGGCGGCCCTTCTCCCCGCCCGCCAGGTGCGCCGCGGAGATCTCGCGGGAGAGCCGGCGGTAGCCCTCCGGGCCGCGGGCCAGCACGAGCAGGTGGGTGCCCGCCGGGTCGGGCTCGCCGTTCTGCGGGCCGGGCAGGCCCAGGCTCAGCTCGGAGCCCAGCACCGTCGGCAGGCCCACCTCCCGGGCGGCCTCGGCGAAGCGGACCACGCCGTACATGCCGTCGTGGTCGGTGAGCGCGAGGGCCTCGAGGCCGAGCCGGGCGGCCTCCTCGGCGAGGGCCTCGGGCTGGCTGGCGCCGTCGAGGAAGCTGAAGGCGGAGTGGGCGTGCAGCTCGGCGAAGGGGACCGTCGTGGTGCTCGGCGGCGGCTCCTGCGACGGCGGCCGGTAGGGCAGCCGGTGCCGCGACCACGCCGGGGAGTCGCCCCCGTCACCGGGGAACAGCGTCTCGTGGGCCGGGCGGCCGCCCTGCGCCTGGTCGGGCCGGGGCCGGCCGGAGAGCACGCGCTCCAGCTCCGACCACGGCACCGGCGGGTTGCCCCAGCCCATCCCCACCTCCGACGTCGAACGTGTGTTCGATGGTAGAGGACGCACCGACGATCCGGAACACGGCCGGGGGTCCCCGGCGCTGCACCCGGTGACGGCGGGCGCGAGGACTGCGCCGCGCCGACGGGACGAGAGGAGCTCCACCGCATGGCAGCCAAGACCTGGTTCATCACCGGCACCTCCAAGGGCTTCGGCCGGGAGTGGGCGATCGCCGCCCTCGAGCGCGGGGACTCCGTCGCCGGCACCGCCCGGGACACCTCGACGATGGACGACCTGGTGTCGACCTACGGCGACCGGGTCCTGCCGATCCAGCTCGACGTCACCGACCGCGACGCGGACGTCGCCGCCGTGGCCCGGGCCCACGACCACTTCGGCCGGCTCGACGTCGTCGTCAACAACGCCGGCTACGGCCACTTCGGGATGGTCGAGGAGCTCACCGAGGCCGAGGCGCGCGCCCAGCTCGAGACCAACCTGTTCGGCGCGCTGTGGGTCACCCAGGCCGCGCTGCCGTACCTGCGGGCGCAGGGCAGCGGACACATCATCCAGGTGTCGTCCATCGGCGGGATCTCCGCGTTCCCGTCCGTCGGCATCTACCACGCGTCGAAGTGGGCGTTGGAGGGCATCAGCCAGTCCCTCGCCCAGGAGGTCGGGGGCTTCGGCATCCACGTCACGCTGGTCGAGCCGGGCGGGTTCTCCACCGACTGGTCCGGCCCGTCGGCGAGCCGGTCCGACGAGCTCGACGCCTACGCCGACGTGCGCGAGGCGGCCGCGAACCGGCCCAGCGCCAGCGGCACCAAGGGCGACCCCGTCGCGACCCGCTCGGCGATCCTCAAGGTCGTCGACGCCGACGAGCCGCCGCTGCGCGTGTTCTTCGGCGAGAAGCCGCTCGGCATCGCCGAGGCCGACTACGAGTCCCGCCTGGCGACGTGGCGCGAGTGGCAGCCCGTCGCGCTCGAGGCGCACGGCGGCCAGTAGACCGTCCGACCCGGCACCCCTGCACCCGACCCGGGTGCAGGGGTGCTGTCTCGTCGGACCCGTCACCTCGGGCCCGTCACCTCGGGCCCGTCACCTCCGCGGCGGGGCCGTGGGCCAGACTGCGGGCATGGCTGTCGACCCGCGTGGCACCGACCTGAAGCGCTACCTCGCCGAGGACCCGGGCGGGCCGGTGGTGATGCTGAACCTGCTCCGCTTCGGCGAGGGTGGCCGGGAGGGCTACGGCCGCTACGCCCGCGCCCTGGCCGAGACGTTCCTGCCCCGCCACGGCGGCGAGGTCCTCTACGCCGGGGACGGCTCGACGGCGCTGGTGGCCGAGGACGGCCAGGCGTGGGACGCGGTGCTGCTGGTGCGGTACACGTCGCGGGCGGCGTTCTCGGCGATGGTGCGCGACCCGGAGTACCAGGAGGTCACGGCCTGGCGGACGGAGTCGCTGACCGAGGCGGTCCTGCAGGCCACCGTGGAGTGGGTCGACGGCGTGCCCCCGCTGGGCTGAGCGCGGGGGTGGGCCCGCGGGGGTGGGCCCGCAGGGACCACGGGCGTCAGACGCGGCCCCAGCGGGCGCGGCGGCGGGCACGCTCGCCGCGGCGCTGCGCGCGGGCCGCGGCCCGGCGGGCGGCCCGCCCGTCGTCGGTGGCGACCCCGGCGTCGGCGAG
>NZ_BAAGQZ010000005.1:203686-207912 GCF_054783215.1 Rhodococcus aerolatus
CCGGCGTCGTCGAGCGCGAGGGCCTCGGCCGGCTCGGGCGCGCTGCCGCCGAGGTGGCGCGGCAGCCACCACGGGTCCTCCCCGGGGGCCGGCGAGTCCGGGTAGCCGCGCTGGACCTGCTCGAGCATCGTCGCCATCTGCTCGCGGAGCCGGTCACCGAGCTCGGCGACGGCCGCGTCGTGCCCGGCGTCGTCGGCCGCGGGGGGTGGCGGGTCGAGGGGGTCGCCGACCAGGACCGTCACCGCGACGCCGCGGCGCCGGAGGTCGCGTCGTCCCCCCACGGTGATGAGACGGTGTGCGCCCCAGGTGATCACGGGGACGATCGGCACCTGCTCGCGGACCGCGAGGCTGGCCGCGCCCAGCTTGAACGGTCGCAGGGTCCACGAGCGGCTGATGGTGGCCTCGGGGAACACGCCGACCAGCTCGCCGTGCTGCAGCGCGCGCTCGGCGTGGCGGTAGGCGAGCTCGCCGTGGCGGCGGTCCACCGGCACGTGGTGCATCGCGCGCATGAACGGCCCCGTCACGGGGTTGTCGAAGCTGGCCTGCTTCGCCATGAAGCGGATGAGCCGACGTCGTTCGTGCGCCGCCAGCCCGACGACGGCGAAGTCGAGGTAGCTGACGTGGTTTATCGCCACGACCGCGGCGTCCCCCTCGGGCAGGTGCTGCGCGCCGCGGATGTCGATCTGCAGGCCGAGGAGGACGAACAACCCGCGGAACCCGGCCACCACCACCCGGTACACCAGGTCGCGCACTCCCCACCTCCGTCACGCTCGTCCGTCCTCCCTGCTTCGTCGCCGGGGGACGGGTGAGTTCACCACCTCAGTCGTAGACCCCCTCCACCTGCCACCGTGCCCCGTCGCGCAGCAGCAGCAGGGCCTGCTCCGGTCCGGCTCCCTCGGCCTCGAGCACCACCTGCAGGCGGTCGCCGTGGCGCGCGCACCCCGGGTCCCACCACCGCTCGACCACCGGCCACGGCCCGGCCCACGCGCGGACCCCGCGCACCCGCCCGTCCAGCACGAGGGCGGCCGGGTCCGCGGAGAGCTCGCCGCGTTCGGTCACGGCCAGCTCGGCCCCGGTGGCGTCGAGCACCCCCACCGGGGTCGGCTGCACGGGGACGGTGCCCGGCGACGGGGCGGGCACCCGTCCGGGCCAGGGTGCGTCGGGGTCGGCCGCGGGCACGAGCTCGTCACCCCAGCTCAGCATCGTGACCTGCTCGGCGGGTCCGCGACCGCCGCTGCGGACCGCGGTGCGCACCGCGTCACCGCCCAGCAGGCCCTGCACCCGCACGAGCGTGCGGCGGGCGCGCTCGTCACCCTCGCCCACCCCGCCCCAGAAGCCCAGCTGCAGCGCACCGGCGGTGACGACCTCGACGGGTTCGAGGCGCAGCAGCGTGACCCCGGCGGTCGGTCGGGTCCCTCCCCGGCCGGTCAGCCAGCCGTCGAGCTGCCAGCGCACCCGGTCGGCGGTGCCCGCGGGGGTCAGCGGCTCGGCGCAGCGCCACGTCCGGGCCAGCTCCTCGCCGTTGCCGGTGGTGGCCCGGACCAGCAGCCGGGTGCACGCCACCCCGGCGGCACCCAGGGACACGTGCAGCCGCTCCGCCAGGGCACGGGCGGCGAAGGCGGCCGCGTCGACCCGGTCCAGCGGGGGGTCGCAGCGTTGCTCCACCTCGAGGTCGGGCGGCAGGGAGCGGGCCGCGGCGGTGCGCTCGGGCAGCCCCCGCGCGCTGCGGTGGGCGAGCACGGCGTCGGACCCGAAGCGCGAGGCCACGTCCCGGGCGTCGAGCGCGGCGAAGGCCCCGATCGTGTGGAGCCCGAGACGGCGCAGCAGGTCGACCAGCTCACCCCGGTCGGCGGAGGCCAGGCTGGGCTCGGCCGCCAGCTCGGCCACGCCCAGCGGGGCCAGGAACCGCGCCGTCCCGCCGGGGGGGACCAGCGCACCGCGCCGGGCGGCGACCACCGCGGCGGACAGCTCGTCGGCCACCCCGACCTGGCACTCGACCCCGGTGGCGGCGACCTCGTCGACCAGCCGCTCGGCCGCGGCCGCCTCCCCGCCGAAGTAGCCCGCGGGTCCCCGGGCCGCCAGGACGAGCAGACCGGGTCGCAGCACCTCCACCCCGGGCGCGAGCTCGTCGACCGCCGCGGCGACCGGCTCGAACATGCGGCCGTCACGCTCCACGTCGACCCCGGCCACGTGGAGCTGGGGGCAGCGGGCCTGGGCCTCCCTGCGGCGCAGGCCGCGTCGGACGCCCTCGGACCGGGCGGTGGCCGAGCAGGCCACCACGCGGTTGGCGGAGACGACGGCGACCGGGTGGTGCGCGGGCAGCTCGGCCAGGGCGGCCGCGGTCGTGGCGGGCCAGTCCGGGCACCACAGCGCCAGGGTGCGTCGGGCCCGGGACGTCACGTGCCCGTCCGCTCCAGCGCGGCCGGCGGCTCGGACACGGCGCTCCAGCGCACCGCACCCCGCTCGGACCGCAGGCTCACCTCCCCGGTGCGCTCCCGGTTCGCTTGCCCCCGGCCCCGCACCCGTACCAAGAGCTCGCGCCCCGCGACCCGGCCGTGCCCCCACCCCAGCCCCAGGTGCGCCGTCACCTCGGCGTGCAGCTCGAGCTCCACGCCGGGCCACGTGCCGCCGACCACCGCCAGCACCGCACCTCGGTGACGTGCCCGGGCCACCACCGCGCGGGCCCGCGAGGGGGTCACGGCGAGGCCGGCGAGGTCGAGCACGACGAGGTCCATGCCGTCGAGGAGCACGGCCGCCACGTCCACCGGGTCGCTGCCCGGGTGCGGGACCAGCGCGACCCGGCGCAGGTCGGCGCCCATCTCCGCCGCGGCCAGCACACCCAGGTCCGGGTGTCCCACCACCCCGGCCCAGCCCCCGGCGGCGGTCACGCCCGCCAGCAGGCCCGTGACCAGCGAGCTCGAGCCCGACAGCCCGACCACGCTGCCGCGCACCAGCCCACCGCGCGGCAGCAGCCGACGCAACGGCGCGGGCACGGTCACGACCCCGTCGTCCTCGGGGTCGGCCGACGGCGCGGAGGATCGGCTCCCGACCTCACCGGCCCGGGCCCCGGTCGCGGGCACGGCCGCGAGGCGGCGGCGCAGCTGGGCGATCTGCTGGTCGCGGTCCGGTGCCTCGACGTCCTCGCCCGGTCGGGCCAGGGGGGCGGGAGCGCGGTCGGTCGCCGCGGCCAGGTCCTCGTCGGGGGCGAGGTCCCACCACGCCTGGTCGTCCCCCGGGTCGTCCGGGTGCTCGACCTGCCCGTCACCCAGGTCGAGCTCGACGTCGACGAGGTCGCTCTCCGGGGCGAGGTCCAGGCGGGCCTGGTCCCCGTCCACCGCCACCTCGGGCCACTCGTCGCCGGGCCAGTCGTCGACCGCCCAGTCGTCCTGGTCCGAGCCACCCGTCCCCACCAGTGCCACCGCCACCGCGCACCTCCGCCTGCTGCGTCCCGTGTGCAGACGCCGTGGGGAAGTCACGGCCACCGCATCGAACGTGTGTTCGACTGGATAAGTGAACCGCGACCCGGACCCCGTCGTCAAGCCCGGTCGCGGCCCTGTGGACAACCGGTGGCACGTTGTCCACAGGGTGATCCGGACCCGTGGTTCTCGTCGGTCCACCTTCATAGAATCGCACACGTGTTCGATACCTTGACCTCTGACGCGGCCGCTGTGGCGGCGCTGCGTGCTGCGGGTCGGGCCGAGTCGGCCGCGACGGCGGCGAAGCTGCGGTTGGCGGCGGGGTTGGTCGCGGACCGGCGGCGCGGGTCGGACCCGGACGCCGCCGGAGTTCGCCGTGCTGGAGGTCGGGGAAGCGCTGGGGATCTCGACGCACGCGGCGCGGCTGGTGGTGTTCCACGGGGAGCAGCTGCGCGACGACGTCCCCGCGCTCGGGCGTGCGTTGGCCGCTGGGGACCTGACCTGGGTGGTGTGCCGCACCCTGTTGGACCGGCTCACCCACCTCGCCGGGGATGCGGTCGATGTGTCGGTGCGGGCCCGGGTGGAGGAGCAGATGCTGGACCGGGTGCAGGGTAGGGCGCTGACCGCGGGGGCGGCCGGGGCCGCGTGTGACCGGGTGCTGGCCTCGGTCGACCCGGCCCTGCTCCGGGCGCGGGCCCGCAAAGCCTTAGGGGACCGGGAGGTGCGGGTGTACCCGGAGACCGACGGCATGGCCGGGGTCCACGGGCTGCTCGGGGCGCAGGACGGGCGGGCCGTCGATGCCCGGCTCGA
>NZ_BAAGQZ010000006.1:0-2170 GCF_054783215.1 Rhodococcus aerolatus
GCCTGTTTGGCCCACGCAAAGCGCGGGGCTTCAAAAATAAAATATTGGCCCCGGGGGCCGGCGGGCGGCGAAGCCGCCCGTAAAATTTTGGCGTACGGTGCCGCAAAATTTTAAAGCGGTCCCGTTTTTTTAAAACGGGACCTAATAAAATCTTTGGCTGGGCGCACGATACTACTACTTCACAGATGGGGCAATAAATAATGAATATGGGGATAACCTATATTTATATTATAAGCAAATATTTTTGATTTAAAATACAAGACGTTCGTACCGAAAAATATCCCGGGGCGGCTCGCCGCCCCTGGCCCACGGGTCAGGGCCGAGCCCTGCATAAAATTTTGGCGTACGGTGCCGCAAAATTTTAAAGCGCCCCCGTTTAAAAAACGGGGGCGGTTTAAAAACTGGAACAGGCTAAGCTCACCTTTCTTTTGTTTCCCGACCTTACAGGTCGGAGGCTAAAAGTAAAGGTTAAATGCTAATAAATTAGCTCCGGTTTATATCGGTAAATAAGTATGTTAGAACCCAAGGAAAATTAATTTATTATTTACTTAAAATGCTTGCAAGCATTTAAGCTTGGGCAGCTTGCTATTACCAAAATTTAACTTATTTCCCACTTATTTTTTGCGCTTAACACACAATATGGCTTTACCAAAATTTTTGGTTTTTACTTTAGTTTCAAGGCATAGTTTTGGGTAAAATTTAAGTAAGCCTCCTAGCTCCCCGCATTTTAGCACGGAGCTTATTCAGGCTGAGACTTATCGAATAACTAATTTGTTCAATAGGCTCAGGGTATTAAAAAGAAATATATTACTATTTCAATAATTATTAATTGACTTTTCTTGAGCGAATATTGCGTAGCAGTCATTGCGAGGAAAGCCCCGGGGCTGGGCTCGGCCCCTGACCCGTGGGCCAGGGGCGGCGAGCCGCCCCGGGATTTTGTTTTTCCTTGCTTTAGACCTCAAGAAATGTATTATAGGAATCACATATACAGTATGACAACGAAATTTATGAACAGATCAGTTCAAGCGCATCCATTTCATTTAGTTGAAGCTTCGCCTTGGCCAATTGCTGTATCATTTTCTTTATTAGTAGTTACTCTATCAGGAGTAATGACATTCCAAGGATACCCTAATGGTTTATTCTTATTAACTCTTGGATTTATCTCTCTAGTTTCTACTATGACATTATGGTTTAAAGATATTTCTAGAGAAGGTACTTTCCAAGGTCATCATACTTTTGCAGTACAAAAAGGATTAAGCTTAGGTTTTGTTTTATTTGTAGTTTCTGAAGTATTCTTCTTTATTAGTATTTTCTGGGCATTCTTCCATTCTTCATTAGCCCCTACTGTAGAATTAGGAGCTCACTGGCCTCCAGCTGGTATTGAGACTTTAAACCCTTGGGAGGTTCCATTACTAAATACAGTAATTTTACTTTCTTCAGGTGCTACTGTAACTTACGCTCACCATAGCCTAATCCAAGGTAACCGAGCAGGAGTTATTTACGGTTTAATCGCAACTGTTGCTTTAGCAACAGTTTTCACTGGTTTCCAAGCATTTGAGTACTATAACGCTCCATTCACATTCAGTGATGGTGTTTATGGATCTACATTCTACATGGCTACTGGATTCCATGGTATCCACGTTATTGTAGGTACAATTTTCTTAACTGTAGGATTATTCCGAGTTTTATCATACCACTTAACTGATCACCACCATTTAGGATTCGAGCAAGCTATTTTATATTGGCATTTCGTTGATGTAGTTTGGCTATTCTTATTCATTAGTGTATACTGGTGGGGAGGATAATTTTAAACCCCGGGGGCAAAGCCCCTTGAGCCCACGGGGTCCCAAACGGTACACCCGTGTGCTTATTCAATAAATATTTATCTAATTATTAATAAAACCACCCCTTTCAACAAATAAAGGTTTTTAACATAAAGTCAAACTTTATAAGTAAGAATTAAAAATTTATACCACAAAATTAGGTTCTTCGCGCGAAGCGCGGGAGCTAGACCGTACCAAAGATAAACTTAGGCTTTGTCATTTAGAAAAAATATTATTAAATGATGACATTTTTAGTTACACCCCGGGGCTGGCGCCCCGGACCCCCAGGTCCGGCGGTGCCGGCCCCGGGGGCTTACAAAATAAGTGTAGATTATATGATCTCATTA